>PLOG01000214.1 GCA_003142935.1 Acidobacteriaceae bacterium | reverse complement strand
CCTATTTATGCAACCAGTTCTAGGGCTTGTTTCAAGTCGCCGTTGAGCCGTTCATCCGGGTTCAGTTCCGGCGAGTAGCTGGGCAGATAAAAGACTTCTATCTGCTCACCATGCTCGCTCAACCACTTCTTCACCGGTGCGCAGTGATGCACACCGAGGTTATCAAGCGCCAGGAAGATCTTGCGCCCGGTCTGCTTGATAAGCGCCTCGAAGAACTCGATCAGTCGTACGTGATTGAAGTTGCCGTCGATGATCATCCAGCTTGTCTTGCCGTGGTTGGTAACGGTGGAGATCATCGATAACTTCTGCCGCGTGCCGCCCACAACATAGGCCACTGGCGTATCCCCCTTGGGCGCGTAGCCGCGGCCACGCACATCGGTGTTGACCACCGCCGTCTCATCGCCCCAATGGATCTCGGCGTCTTCTTCCTTGGCGCGTTGCTTGATCCCTGGATAGCTTTCGTCGAGCCACTTTTGAACCGCCGCGGGTGACTGCTCATAGGCGCGGCGAATGGGCTTTTGCGGCGTGAATCCCCAGCGCTTGAGATACTCGCCCACACTGCGCACTGGGATGCGAACAGTACACTCGCGTTCGATCAAAAGCATGACCGCGGCACGTGTCCAGAGAGCAAAGTCAAGCTTGAGTTGCTCGGGGCGCTTATCCGAGATCATGCGTTGAATCTGCTCCTCCTGCTTTGGGGTGAGTGTGCGACAACTGCCTGCCGGACGACCACGCCGGCCTGACTCGATGCCGCGCAGGCCATCCTGCTTGAAGCGATTGACTATCATGCGCACAGATGAATAACTCAAGCCAAACTCTCGAGCTATCTGACGACGATTCACGCCTCGTTTGTAAGCACGAATGACTTGGACACGACGTTCATGTTGTGCCTCTGGAGATAACTTACGAGCATCCTCTCGTTCCATACCCCATTCGATGCAACCATTCGTAAGAAACATCAGTATTTATTTGCCGAATCTATAGAGGGTTGCGAATACGGAGGGAGCAGCTGCCTTCAGGCTGCCGAAATCAAGCGCGGAGATTCCCGCGGTCTTTAGGCCTTTCATCTTCTTCGGATGGCGTATCGTGGATCGACGCCAGTACTGAATCTAAGCCGAAAAGCCAGAAGGTTGCATTTGGGAGTTTCCTGATTCGAGTCAGAAAGCGCGAGTTTCTCCCCCCGTAATTCCCACCCGCGATTGGTCCGTCTTACGCGTAGTTCGGGGGACCTCAGCGCCTGCCTGCGTCGTGTAAGTAGTTGCAAATAATGGTTATTTACGCCCTGAAAAGGCCGGCGGCGGTTCAATCCCGTCTCTGGCCACCCCTTCTTCTATTGCACCAAATCTCAGCCGCGCTGCCGCGCAATGGTTTTGCAGGGCGTGAATGCGCAAAGATCCTGCCGATCTGCAAACCGTAAGAGCACAAACGCTCCTGCCCAATCAAAAGCGACCGCGGGAGTCGTAAATCACAACCCCAGCGGCCGCTCATCAGTTGCCATCAATCGGTTAACGCTTAGTGTTTTGCCGCCCGCGCGCCAGCAGCCTTCGCATCGGCTTTGGTCATGAACTTGCCGTTCTTGGTCGTGCCATACTCCTTGTCGGCGGAGCCGTGGTAGACCTTGGTATTGAGGTTGACCCAGACCAGACCTTTCGTTTTTGCAGACGCAATATCGGCAGAATTTGGGGGCGTCGGCTTGGGCGCGCCGGGTGAGGTTGCCGCAGCTTTTGGGGCCGGCTTGGCCTGCAGCGCCATAGCGGGCATGACGGCAAATAGGGTAGCAGAGGCAAGGGCCAGTATGGCGAGGGCAAAGCGAGTAAGCTTCATGCGTATCTCCTTGAGTTCTTTTCTCGGGACCTGCCGGAACGAACAACGCGAGCTATAAGCCGGCAGCGAAAGCCCGGTATTGACAAGCGCTAACAGCTCCTGAGGGGATTGCCTAATTCGGGTGCGCTAGCCTTTGTTGCCGAACAGGCTGGTCGCTTCGCCCAGCGGGCTTCCCAATCCGCCGGATTGTGCTTGCTGACCGTCTGCCGAGTCGTCGCCGAGTACCGAGCCCAACATTCCCTGGAACTCTGGAGGGACCTTGGATTTGATGTATTCGACAACAACTTGCTCCACTTCCTGGGCCTTATCGGGTCTCAGCCCAGCCTTCTCTTGCAGCAGATCTTAGATTTCACCCGCACAGTTCTCTTCTCCTTGTTCGTTCCTGGGCTGAAGCGCTTGGGGTCTTCCCAGCGCGTTGGAGTTTCCTGGAGTTTCATAGCCGTATTACGGCGAAACCCCAAAACATGGGACGTGCCCGCGATGGGACCAAGAAAGGATAAAGCCACGAGGACGGGAATTGGCAAGAGAATTTGTGAAGAATCCACACTTTTTAGCCATCAAGCTCGGATCGCGCTGGCGTCGGAGTAATCCTTCTAGACTCCGCGTCTCTTCACCGATCTGCGCACCTTCAATTGCATTTCCGCTTTTTCCCTTGCAACAACTGCCGACGGTCGGGTCACTCCGCAGGCACTGCCCACTCTTGCTTCAGGAAGCGCATCCGACGGGCTCTCCTTCCGCGCACCAACACGTCCTAAACTATCTCCGTATGCGACTGTTTGTAGGAATGCCGCTCGCGCCCGCTGTTGTCTCCGAACTAAAGGTCACCGTGGTACGGCTCAGGTCGAATGGCGACGGCCTTCGCTGGACGGAGCCCGCATCTTGGCATATCACTCTCCAATTTCTGGGCAACACAGACGAGGAACAATACCGGTGCGTCGTCGCTCGTCTCGCCGAAGTACATTCGAGATCCGTCCCGGTCCATCTCGCCGACCTGGGCTTCTTCGAGCGCGCCGGCGTTTTCTTTGCGGATGTGTCCCCTACCCCCGAACTCGTTTCTCTCGCCGGGCGCATCATGGCCGCGACCTCTCAATGTGGTTTCGTTCCCAAGACGCGGCCCTACCATCCCCACATCACATTGGCCCGCGCAAAGGGCCATGACCGGAACCAGCCGCTCCGGACGCTCCAGCAGAGAATCAACCGCCCGCCTAATTTCGCCCGCTTTGTTGCATCGGAGTTCGTTCTCTACGAAAGCCACCTGTCTCCAGCCGGTTCAACCTACGAAAACCGTCATCGCTTCCCACTGAGCGCTACCTAGCCCCCAGAGTTCCC
>PLOG01000053.1 GCA_003142935.1 Acidobacteriaceae bacterium | reverse complement strand
TTCGTTAAGTGAACAGTATTAGGACTAACCCCGTCGCCGCGCAAGCCGGTGATATGTGAGTAGCGATGGTGACCGGCGAGAATCGACAAAAACCAGGTCCCCAATACATCCCGCTTCTGAGACGCGTTGCCGCTGCTGTAGGTCAGCGGGCAACTGCTAACCCAAGACTCATACAAACCAGCGGTGGCAAGAAACTCCGCGAAAAAGGCCAGTTGCGCATTCGCCGTCGCGCTGGCTTCGTTATCCCAGCGGATATGGATCCGGCCACCAGGCGTCTCCACGGAAAACGAATCCAACTCGGAGCCATGAACACAAATCTCTGCCCCTAACGACTCACCCATCCGGTGACACCCCCATCACGATAAAAACCGCTACCAGTCCATCGTTGCAGAGGTTTCAACCGTTCAACTGCCGAATGCAGGTTTATATGAACCTAAATTCACGAGGCACGCATTGCCTGCAGAATTGCCTCATGGACCGTTCCATTATTTTAGCGGCGCTGCCAGTCATCCTTGGCGCCGGGCTCGTGTAGTTGGAACTGTTTCCTGTACGCCCTAATGAATTCGCTAGCAATGCCAGATATATTCCACCTTCCTCTTCTATTTGCCAGTAGACTGCTTCATCGATGCTGCTGCGTAACGTCGCCGCCGAAAGCTTTCAGCCGGGGCCATCGGCGTCGCCGCTGCCCTGGCCGCTACCGGTCGCGCCGTCAAGAGCGGCGTTCGCGTTGCCAATCACAATGCCACCTTTCGGCAAACTGGGAACCTTCTTCTGGTCCACGCGCACCACAAACTGCGCTCGCCCCGGCGTCTCATCGGTTCCCGCCATCACTTCTGTGGGACCGCTCACCTGTTCGTAATAGTGGGCACCTATCTGGCGCTCCAGCAGCAACTGCATCTTGTAAGCGTGCTTGCGTGTAATACGCAGGCTGAACACCCCCGTCTCATCGGCGTACACCGTCTCATCTCCAATGCGGATCGGCACATCGGCCACCGGCTTCCCTGTGTCCTCCAATCTCACCTGTCCCTCAATCAGAAAGTTCGACAATGCCGCCCCCCCGTGGGATTGCGGAGCCTGCACATTTCCACTGGCCATGGGGTGGAAGTAAAAACTCCTCATCTCATATCCATAGAGCAGGCTTCCATCGGGCTGAACATACGTCTGGACGCTGAACTGCCATCGGCCCAGGTTTACATGTCCACTCAGGTTCATCTGTTGCTTAAAGCGGCCCCCGCCCGCCGCCAAGGGAGCAAAAAAAGTTGCGTAGCCAAAGTTCACGTCGAAGCGGTCCCAGCGCAGGCCGCCGCCGTAGTTCACCGTCCATTGCCCGTTTACATGCGTGGCAAACTGGGCCAATCTCACCCTTCGATTCAGATTCTCCATTGCATTGATCGCAAGCATGGGCATGGGCTTGGACGAGTGCAGGGGGCGATAATAGCTTGCGCTCAAATTCACCATGCGGGTCAGTCTTTGCGAAGCGTAAAATGAGGCCGCTGAGGCATAAATCCCCGTAAACCGGCTCTCAAACACGTTGACGCCAAGGCCCAATCCATGAACGGAAAGGTCTCCCCCGGCCATATCCATTGACCCGCGCACGGCACTTCCGTTCACCGCGCCAGTGGCGACCGGTTCCAGATACTCGTGGCGTTCTAGAGTAAAGCTGGCTTGCTTCCACGGACTCCAGCGTACGTCGGCATTCTCCCGGTCCTCCTGCGCATATCTGAACTGAGGCATCGTCAATAACTGAAACCTATTTCCGGAGTAGCGATACCCACCGCGGATGTCCCATTGATCGTCCTTGTAGTTCAGCAGTGCCTCGGCGTGCGGCTGGTTGCTGCCGGTGCCCACGGCAAACCCCGTTTGCAGCCGCTTGGCCTGATACAACAGGCCCCCCAGAATGGTCTGCTGGTTGCTGAACAAGGCTCGCGCAAACAGCAAATACCGCTTCTTGGGGTCTAAATAATGGTCTACGGAAAGCGCGCCAAGGGGAATCTGGGGCGTAAAAAATAGTACGGAAGGCGATGCGTATCCGCCACCGGCCATGCCTCCAAAGAGCCTGATCCGCGTGGCCGGGTTCGGTGAATAACTCAAAGAGGCGCCGCACGCAAACACCTCCGAGCTAAAGTCTGTTTGCGTGGGAATGCCCACCTCGATGTTCTGGTCTCCGGCCTTCAGCCTCCAACGCTGCTTGAGTTGCACTTCCGCGGCTGCGCCGCCTACGATTGCGCCGTTGTATACCCCAAGGGAGCCTTCCACTGTCCAATTGCCAAAATTGACGCCAACAATTCCTCCGCTGGGCTCGCCTGCCATGCCTTGTCCGCCGTCCACGGTCACCAACTGCCCGCCAGCGGAGGCGCAAAGGCACCCAAGCAGCGGCAGGAGCAGGAGCCAATCCGCCTTGGCCGCTCCTATGATTAGGTTCGATTTCACGCTCAGCATTCCTTCAGGGGCTAGAGCCCTATCATTTCTGCTTCTTTACGGCACGGCGACCCAGAGGGTACCCCGGCCGTGCCCTTTCAAAGCCGCTCTACACCTACTAGAAAAATGCTCTAAGGGCGCGCCCTTTCAAAACGTCGGCTTGATCAGCGGCTCCCTAATTGACCGGAGCTTCCAGGCGCTTCTTGCCAATTTGGATCCTTACAGTCTCCGGCATAGTGGTTTCCTTCCAGTCCGCCTCCACAAGCCGTTTCTGGTGCGGAAAGAGGATGAAGGTTCCCATATCTGCATGTTTGCTATGACCATGGACCTCACCGGAACTCACGCGCGCCAAGCCTGAGCCGTTGTTCTTTACTTCCACCTCCACCTTGGCTCCCGCACGCTTTGCGCTTACAGCTACGTCGCGTGGGTCCAAATGCCCGCCATTGACAATAACAATCGAAGTTATCTCCATAGCCAGAGTCAGTCCAGCGCCATGTTCCACGGGCATGAACCGGCACGTCACCGCGAACCAGGCGGGCGGCGCAGTCGGAGTTGCATCGAATGAAACCTGCCGTGAGCTCTTCGGTCCAACTACCACCCGTCCGGAGTCAATGCGAACATGCAGCGCGGCATCGATGGGATGAAACTGGGGTGCCCCGTGCTCATCCGGATCAAAACCCTGAGCCCGGCAGGAGACAGTTTTTGGAGTATCGCCGATGTTGGTCACCTGGACGGCGCCGCGCGCCTTCTTGGTGAACTCCTGGATCACGGGACTCATTCCTTGCGCCTGCACTCGAGCGCACGCTGCTGCAACGCCGATTCCGCAACAAATCAACACAGCATAGCTGGCAATTTCTTTCGTTCTCATATGTTCCTCTACTGCTCCATAGCTTCCAACGTCAGGACTCCCTGATAAGTGCCGGGCTCCTGGCTGGCCGGCACCCTCAATTGCACCTGCAGCAGAAACCGTGCAGACGCGCTGTACAAAACGGCAATACGAACCCCTGGGCGGCCACCCAGCTTAGCCATCGGCTCCAATGCGGTCCACTCCTCCCGGTCATTCCGGATGTGTAAGTTTGCAAGCGCCAATGTCGGCGATTTGCCTGCAAGCCTCATCGCTTCTTCGGTGGTGACGCAGGCATAGACCTCTATCGGATGCAAGAAAGTGGTCGTGCCGTCCGCCACTGTAATGCGTACCGGTGTGCTTGTTTGGCGCAGAGCGGCAGTGTGGTCAGTCGAATTCAGATCGAGGAAGCTCGACTCCGGAGAAACCTGGATAACAGTAGATGTAGAAGCAGGAGATACCTGAATTGGCTGAGTTGCTGCTGCACACGTATAGCTCATGCAGAGGAGTGTCGCTACGATGGCTAAAACGATTCGCCTGCTGATGCACATGATCTCTACCTGTAATCAATCCAACGACATTTGCCTTATCTCAAGCGCGCCCAGCAATCTATTCGATGCTCTTGACCTACAAAAGCCATCTTGACTCGGATGGCGGTGGCAAACAGGCCACCGCCATCGGGCCAAGTGTTCACATGAAGGAGATCCACACGGACCTAAACTGCATGCGGCGTGATTGCGACAGTCAGGGTCGCGCTATAGCTGTCAGCTTTCGTGTTGACCGGAACGCTCAGGTTGAGATAGAAGTCCACGCCAACGCTATCGCCGAGTGTGACGCTGGTTGCAACGATTGCGCCGTCGTCAGCGGAAAGAGAACCTGAAAGTGCGGCGAATTGTGCAAAGGTGGAGCTACCGTCGGCATTCCACCCGATAAGTGTGTTGGCGAGTTTGTTCGATGACGAGCCACTGCCCGTCAGGGGGGTCAAATGGGGCAAATAGGCCGTTACGTCCATTGCCGCGACATCGTTGCTCGTAACAGTGCAATTAACTGCCTGCGCAGCGGTCGGCCCGCTGGCCGTAATGCCAACGCCCCCGTTTAAATCCACCGTGGTTTGGGTGCAAGCGATGTTATCGAATGAGCTAACCGTGGCCGTAATACCAATGGTAGTAGTCGATGAGTTGGCGGCATATGCCCCCATACTTGCGAGCGCGAGAACCGAGGCAACCATAATCGAAGTTCTGATCGAATTCTTCATGAATTTACCCTCCTAAGGGTAAAAAATGTTAGAGGTTAGAATCCTTGCACTCCACTTGCCGTACGCACCTCCGGTGCTCACCGCAGGCAAAAGCGCACGCGTTACGGCCTGCGAGGCAACTTGCGCGACGCAAGACTAACGCACCTGTTACGCAAACGTAATCAGCAATCACGTACTAAGCGTTTCTCCTTCGTCGTAGGAATCTGACCTTGTCCGCGCAAAACGTATCCCCTGGAAATCGATGAAGCCGATTCCCACATTTCTATCGCCAGCACTACGACGGGGAGGAATTAAATATTCCCAAGAACCGGCCTGTTAAGAGATACGCATTCTGAGTGCAAGGTCAATCGTAGGCAATGAAGTTAGCCCGATTACTAAGATGTTTTGAGGGCCCAAATGACGAATGGGCACAAATGCTCAATCTACATAGTTAGTGGTAGAGAATTTTTCACTAATAGTGCAATCTTGGCCCTGTAGCAGTATTTCCAGCGAATCCGCTCAAGAAGCATTTTGGAAGGACAACGCTGAAGGGGTGTCAGAAATTGTGTGGAGGTTTGGGAGGGCCGCGGCAAACTGGTTACTGCGCGGAGGTGATTTGTGCGCGGGGGTAATTGAAGATGCCTCATTGGTTGAAGACTAGTGCTGTGACCGCTTGAAT
>PLOG01000136.1 GCA_003142935.1 Acidobacteriaceae bacterium | reverse complement strand
CTGAGCCGGGTTGAATTCGCCGCCGGCGGAACTCAATTCATATAGCGACTCGTTTGTGGGTTCGGTACATCTTCTTGCGGGCCGCCAACCTTGCTCCTGATGAGTGTGAAAACGTCCAAGACCGTAGCAATGCTGCGAATACTCCCAGCGGCGCTGTAAAGGCCCTGTTCCATCCCCGGATGATTGTCCGCCAGGTTTTCAATATGTTCGCTCACACTTCTCAGCCGGTCAATTTCCCGCAGAAGATCTCCGAAAGCCGCAGCCAGGACCAATGCAGCGACCTCTGGGTCCGCCGTTTCAGCCGCGGTTCCTTCCGACTCCGTCGCGTCGTCGAACTGAAGGCGTAAATCTTCGATCAATCGCAGCGTTGTTGCCTCGCCAAGGAAGGCGAGAAACAGCCCGAGCAGCTGCGCAATCAAAAGGATACCGGACTCGCCATCCTTGCCCGCGTCCGCCTGGGACTCAACTCCGCCAAGACCGCTCAAGCCCCCATCTGCCGCGATCTGCACGGCGTTGAGTGCGGGAGATTCCGCCTTGGCAAGAGCCAAGGCGCGAGAGGCGAGCGCTTGAAAACCGTCAACCCCCACAGAGGAGCCGAGTTGCCGGCGCAACCTCTCATAGACGCGCACAGTTGCAGCTTCGGTTTGCAGGAATTTCGTACTTGCATCGGTCTCGCTGGCAACAAGGCTGCGGGCCAAATCACGCGACTTTTGTGGAGGAAGCATCGGTTCNNCGGCTATTTTAGCGGCAAGATTCCCAGTACGGTTCATCAGGCCCATGTTGGAGTCACAGCAACCAAGATACTCTATATACTTCTGAATAAGTTGTGCAGAATTGAACAGGACGCATGCAGTGGGCGTATAGTCTGACTCAGAGCCAAGGGTCACAAAAGTGTACAGGCGGCCATTCCATACCGATCTAGAGCCAGTTTTGGTCACCATGCGGCATTTTTGTCGCGTACACCTGCAAGCGGTCTTCCCGCAAAGTATGCGGCCGCGAGCAATCCCTGCCTTAAGGAGGCCCCTCCATGGTTGAGCTCGAGAAGCCCGGATTCGATGCTGCCGCCTTCCTGGCGAGCGCCGGTCTGGGACGGGAAATCATCAAATTGGCGCGGAAGGAGACGTTCTTTTCGCAGGGAGATCCAGCGGACGCGGTCTTTTATCTTCAGGAGGGCCGGGCAAAAGTCACGGTGGTCTCCCCAGGCGGGAAGGAAGCTACGATCAGGCTGGTCGACGCAGGCGATTTTGTGGGAGAAGAGGCGCTTGCGGGGGCAGTGGGACTGCGGTTGTCCGCGGCTACTGCCATTACCCCCTGCACCGCGCTCAAAATAGGGCGGGACCGGATGGTTCGCGTGATGCACGAAGAACATGAATTATCCGAGCTGGTCATGAAGTTTCTGCTCGAGAACAGCATGCGCATCCAGGCCGATCTGGTGGATCAACTTTTCAACTCGAGCGAAAAGCGGCTGGCGCGGGTTCTGCTGTTGATGGCCGAGTTTGGCAAGCCGGGCGAACCGGATCAATTCATTCCCAAAATATCCCAGGAGACCCTGGCGGAGATGGTCGGCACCACCCGCTCGCGGGTGAGCTTCTTCATGAATCGATTTCGCAAGCTCGGTTTTATCGAATACAACGGGCGCATCAAGATTCACAAGTCGCTGCTGAATGTAGTCCTGCTTGATCAATTGCCCGAGCGTAAGCCGAGAGGCCTATAGGCTCGGCCAGTCTAAGAGGCGCCTCAAACCCTTGAATCCGAAGAACTTCAAGGATGGGGCAGCCGGTGTGCGTAGCGCATGCCTCGCAGCTTGAAACGCAGTGAGCGTTATTGTGCAGCGCGAGTCGTAAACAAGCGCCCACGCTGTTAGACATGATGAAAACCACGCATATCGCAGGAATCGCACTCCTAGCAGTCGCTGGGAGTGCGTTCGCAGCAGGACCAGGGCCAGCGCCCGTGAACTTACGGTCGGCTGGCGAATTTGTGATCCTTACAAAATCTGGCATTACCGATGTACCGACTTCAGCGGTCACTGGAGACGTAGGGACGAGCCCAATTACAGGGGCCGCGGACCTACTAACCTGTACTGAAGTCAAGGGATTGGTTTACTCCGTAAATGCTGCCGGCCCGGAGCCGTGCTACATGAAGAACCCAACCATTCTGACCAAGGCAGTTCTGGACATGGAAACCGCCTATGAGGATGCTGCCGGGCGGTCGCGCCCCGATTTCACCGAACTTAAAAGGGGGGATATTGGAGGATTGACGCTCGCCCCAGGCCTCTACAAGTGGAGCACAAGCGTGACTATTCCGACGGATGTCACCCTCTCCGGCACCGCAAACGATGTTTGGATCTTCCAGATTTCGGACAATCTCACGGCGAGTAACGGCGTCACGGTTCACCTGCGCGGGGGAGCCCAATCCAAGAACGTATTCTGGCAGGTTGCCGGCCTGACGACGCTCGGAACAACGTCGCAATTCGAGGGCATCATCCTGTGCAAGACGCTGATCGCCTTCAAGACTCATGCATCCATCAACGGAAGGCTGTTCTCGCAGACCGCGGTTACCCTGGAGATGAATAAGGTGACCCAGCCCTAGTGAAACTAACCACGGCGGGTCCGTTTGCCACGGTTGTTCTTCCCGGTCATTAAGCGATTGGCGGATTAACTCGTGGGTATTTGTGGGAGGCGTTGATGTCAACGCCTCCCCATTTCAGTTAACAGAGCCATTATAGGGAGCGGGCTTGGGGGAAGTGCGGATGGGTGACGGGGTCTGAGGGCGGCTGCGCCGCGTGGATTGATTTCTTTGGTTCAGGCGGGTTCGGTGGGGCCGGGGTTGAAAGGATGGCCTAGCGTAGGCCGCCGCAAATATGGTCATTTTCAAAAGGCGCCAAGTTTGTATCGAATTGCCTGAAACCTTCCCTCAGGGGCTAAAGCCCAGCTTTTCTGCGGCTATTTGCGGCACGACGACCCGGCCCAGGGGGCTCCCCGGTACCCCGGTCGTGCCCTTTCAAAACATAAACGACCATCTTCTTGGTGGACATCGCTAGTACGCTTGCAATTGGTCCAGGGGCAGGCGGACGCGGAAGCAGGTGGAGCCGGGTTCGGAGCGGACGCTTAAGTGGCCGCGGTGCTTGCGGACGATGCGCATGGCGTTGTCGAGGCCGAGTCCGAGGCCCTGGCCGGGGGCCTTGGTGGTGAAAAAGGGCTCGAAGATGCGCTCCTGCAACTCGGGTGGAATGCCGGGGCCGGTATCCCAGATTTCAACCAATAGCATTTCAGCTTCGAGCCGACAGGCCAGGCGCACGAGCCCTTGGTTGCCGAGGGCGTCGAGCGCGTTTTCAATCAGCGCGGTCCAGACCTGATTGAGCTCGCCTCCGTAGGCGTTGATGGTGGGAAGGCCGGGCTCATAGTCGCGCTCGATTTGAACGTTGGTCATGCGCGATTGGAGCATTTGGACGGTGGCGTCAAGGCCGGCGGGAACATCGACTTCGAGGATGGGGGCGCGGTCCATGCCGGAGTATGCCTTGATGGCCTCGATGAGATCGAAGATGCGGGCGGTGGAGTGGGCCAGCGTTTCGACAGAGCGCGAGGCGCGCAGGTAGCGGGCAAAGAACTGGACGGAGACGCAGGTTTCGTTGGGGCCGAGCAGGGAGCGCAACTGGTCGAGATCGGCCACGGTGACGCCCTGCTCGGCCAACTGGGGCGCGATTTCCCAGGGGTCGGGGCAGGCAAGTTCGGCGAGCCAGGCGCGGAGGGATTCCTCGCGGGCGATGAAGGCCAGGGCATTGGTTTCCTGCGCCTGATTTTCCTGCGTCTGGCCGGGGAGAGAGGCGGTGCGGTTGAGGATGTCCTCTTCCCAGGATTGAATGTTCCCGATCTGTTCTTCATTGAGGCAAAGATTGACGAGCTTGAAGCGGTTCTGGCGGTTGGCGCTGAGCGCGAGGCCCAAGCTGGCGGCGGCGCTTTGCGCGGCCGAGGCGGGGTTGTTGAGCTCATGGGCCAGGTTGCCGGCAAGCTTGCCGAGGGCGGCCAGCTTTTCAGCCTGCTGCTCGATGCGGGTTACCTCGCGCACGCGGTCGAGCAGGATGTGGACAACCCGTTCGGCCATGGAGGGGATGGCCTCGAGCATCTGAGGAAAGATGTCCTTGGCGATGAGCAGCCCCCAGACGGGCGAAATGGCAAATCCCTGCCCGCCGTAGGTCTTCATGCGCGAGAAGGGAAGCACGCCGGTCATTTGTCCGGCGCGGCCGATGAACAGGGCCATGGGTCCGCCGTGCTGGCGGCGCACATGAATCTCGCCTTTGAGGATGAGCACCATATGCTCGGCCGGAGCGCCCTCTTCGTAGAGGATGTCGCCGGCGCTGGCGACCATCTCGGCGCCGTGGCGGGCGAGCCAGAGGCGGTCTTCGAGGGGCAGGCCGTGGAGCGGGCCGATGCGGTCGAGGGCCTCGGCTATCTTTTCGACTGGGGTAGGCAAGGCGGGGGCTGTAACGGCGAGGGAAAGCATCCGGGGACCTCCGGGTGTTCAAGTTCAGGATAGCCGATTCAGAGGGCCCGGGCAGGGAGGGCTAGTGGAAGCTATTCGGTTTCTGGGGCCAGGGCGGCTTTGGAGACGAGACTCTCCCGAGCCTGAAGGTTGGCCTGGCTGGAGCGGAGGTAGCGGAGGGGCATGGCGCCGGCAACAGCAAGGACGAGGATGGCGGGCTCGATGGGCTGGCGGTAGTCCATGAGCGGGTGGGTGAGGTAGTAGGTGATGGGGAAGATGCCGATGAGGACCAAATAGGGCAGGAGGGACAGGCGGTCGGTGCGCCAGCGGCGGCGGATGCCGAGGAGCATAAGGGTGGTTACACAGACAACTTGAAATATGTTGCCCAGCTCGTAGGGCTGTTCGTGGAGTTCCTGCACGGAGATGCTCCAGAAGCCGGTCCAGTAGTAGAAGACGCGACGGAGGGTTTTCTGGATGGGGAACATGGGGTGCTGGCGGATGTAGGCGATTGCGAGCTGGCGCTTTTCCGCGAGGAAGGCGGGTTCGCCCATGGTGAGCCACTTTTGCATCACGACGGGGTTGCTGGCGGGATGGGCGAAGCTGGGATCGAGTGAGGCGTCGCCGGCGTTGTCGTCGTAGACCTCGAGCCAGAAGTTGTCGCGGACCGGACAGAGGATGCCGAGGGCGCGATAGTTGCGCACAGTCCACGGGGTGAGGACGGCGATGGCGGCCAGAGCGGTGAGGACTCCCTTGAGGAACCAGCGATTGCCGGATCTGTGGGCCTGGTAGAGCGCCAGGGCGAGGAGGAAGGGGAAGGTGGAGAGAGTGGAGGGGTTGGAGAGGGCGGTGAGGCCGACGAGAGATCCCCAGCCTAGCCAGGCGAGCGGGTCGCGGGTGAGGTGGATGCGTTGGGCGATGCAGAAGCTGGTGGTGAAGAGGAGACCGGTGAGCGCGTACTCCCAAACGCGGCCGGCCGAGAAATAGATGGCGAAGGGATACAAGGCCCAGACACAGGCAGCGACGATGGCCGGGCGCTGACCTAGAGAGTATTTGGCGCTGAAATAGACGGGGATGCAGATGAGCGAGGAGAGAATGCTGTTGATAGAAAGGATGACAAACGCAGAGGTGAGCGAGTAGATGCCGAAGAGGCGGAAGACCAGGGAAAGGAGCGTGGGGTAGAGCGGAGGCTGCATGGCCGTGGGGCCGCTCCAGGGAAAATAGGGCGAACTGAAGCCGTGGCCGCTGGCCAGGGCGCGGGCGATCCAACCCATCTCCCATCCGAAACGCTCGTAGAGTTTGTCGGCATCGGGCAGATCGCGATAGGTGAAGATGACGACTACCATGCGGATGGCGAAGGCGACGAGCATGATGAGCGAGAGGCGGCCGAGCGGGGAGGGACTCTGCCCGTTTTGAGTAGGTGTCAGATCAGGGCGGGCCATATTTCTCCAATTTTGTTTTGCGAAGAAACAACGAGGAGAGACGCGAATAAATAAATATCAGATGGACGGGGAAAGTGTATATGTCGTTTACGCGTGGTGTCTCACTGGTGGGGTTTCTGGCTGGCTGCTTAGTGCGGTGGCCGGGAGGCGGCGGCTTCGACGAACCTTTGGAGCGGTGAGGCGATGGCGGCGAAAGTGCAGGTATTCGCCAGGCGAGATACGAAGGAATGCGAAAGGGCGGTCATTTTCTCAGCTCCAGCGTGTTCTTGGATATTAATGAGTGGGGGTTGGTGTTTGATTGGTTTAAACTTGGCGGATTGGAGAGGCGCTGCTTACCGGTTTGGCGACTGGGCGGGGCGCACGGGAAACCTCGAGTGCAGATTTTGCGATCGGTTGGGGCAATGTTTGGGCCGATAGAGAGAGTGAAAGTGAGTTTGACAATCATGCAAGATCAAGCGAGACGGCGTTCGATGGCGAAGACCTGGGCGGTAGCGTTCTTGTTGGTTGGGGGTTTGGCGGCAATGACGAGCACGGCCAAGGGAGAGGCAAAGAGCTGGTATGAGCTGAAGAACGAGCGGCTTTCTGCGCGCTTCGAGATGGGAGCCAGCGGGCTGAAGCTGACGGCGATTGCGGATCGGAGCAGCGGGACAACGCTTCAACCGGGCGAGGTTTTCAGCCTTCTGCTGCGGGACGGACGGGTGATTTCGTCATCGCAAATGACGATGTATGGATCGTCCGTGAAGGAGCGCGTGGCGTCCGACGGGAAAGCGCCGCGCGCGGCGGAGCGGGTGGAAGGGCGCAGGATGTGCGCGGATCTGAGCACGGTAGACAATTCGCTGACTGTGCACTGGTGCGCGGTGTTGCGCGACGGAGCGAATTATCTGCGCCAGGAGGTGACGCTGAAGGCCGGGGCGCAGGCGGTGGATATTGCCGAGGTGCGGCTGTTCGACTTCAATGCGCCGGGCGCGAAAGTGGTGGGCAAGGTTCCGGGATCGCCGATTGTGGATGGGAATTTCTTTTTCGGGTTTGAGTCTCCGCTTTCGGAGAGCGCGGTGAAGGACGGGCGGGCGACGGCGATCCTGAGACGCACGCTGCCGCTCGAGGCGGTGAATTCGATTACCTATTCGTCGGTGATTGGGGTGGCGGCGCAGGGACAGATGCGGAGAGATTTTCTGGCTTACATCGAGCAGGAGCGGGCGCATCCGTATAGGACTTTTCTGCATTACAACACTTGGTACGACATTGGGTATGGCAATCGCTTCGGCGAGGCGGCGGTTTTGGATCGGATTCATGCGTTTGGCGAGCAGCTGGTGAGGAAACGCGGCGTGAAGCTTGACTCGTTTTTATTTGACGACGGGTGGGACGATACGGCGACGCTTTGGCACTTCAACCAGGGACTGCCGAATGGGTTTACGAAGATCGATGAGGCGGCGCGGCAATATGGATTTGGGATAGGGGTGTGGCTTTCGCCGTGGGGCGGCTATGAGACGGCGAAGCAGCAGCGGATTGCAGCGGGCGAGAAGGCCGGCTATGAGACCGTGAAGGGCGGGTTTGCCCTGTCGGCACCGAAGTACTACGGGCTGTTTGAGTCGACATGCCTGGAGATGATTTCAAAGTACGGCGTGAACCAATTCAAGTTCGACGGGACGGGCAATGCGGGCACGGTGTTTCCGGGAAGCCTGTTCGACAGCGATTTTTCGGCGGCGATTCATTTGATCGAGCGGCTGCGCGCGCAGAAGCCGGACATCTTTATCAACCTGACGACGGGGACGCGGCCTTCGCCGTTCTGGCTGCGGTATGCGGACTCGATTTGGAGGGGCGGAGACGATCACACCTTCGACGGCGTGGGAAGTTGGCGGCAGAAGTGGATTACGTATCGCGACGAGCAGACGTACCGGAACATTGTGGTGGGCGGGCCGTTGTATCCGCTGAACTCGCTGATGCTGCATGGGATTATTTATGCGCAAAAGGCGGAGCATCTGGACACCGATCCGGATGGGGATTTCAAGGACGAGGTGCGTGACTACTTTGGGACGGGCACACAGTTGCAGGAGATGTACATTACGCCCGGGCTGCTGACGAAGGAGAATTGGGACGATTTGGCGGAGGCGGCGAACTGGTCGCGGGCAAATGCGGCGGTGTTGAAGGACACGCACTGGATTGGGGGCGATCCGGGAAAGCTGGAAGCGTATGGGTGGGCTTCGTGGAGGCCGGAAAAAGGGATTGTGGTTTTGCGAAATCCGTCAGACAAGGCGCAGGAGTTCTTGCTCGATGTGGGGAAGGCATTCGAGCTGCCGGCGAATGCGGCGCAGAGCTATCGGGCGCATAGTCCGTGGGCCGCGGACAAGGAGACGGAGGCGGTTCAGTTGATTGCGGGGCAGGCGCGCGGGATTGTGTTGAAGCCTTTTGAGGTGGTGACGCTGGATTGCGTGCCGGGGAAGTGAAGGGCAGTGGTTAGTGGCTAGTGGTTAGTGATTAGACGAGGGTTCTTAAAAGGGATGGCAAGTTGGCTTCCGCTTCGCTGAAATGGCGAGTTGGCAAGTTCGCGGATTTGTGATTTGGTCATTGCTCGTGGACGAACGCGGGCGTGGACGCCCGCGCGACAGCCGGTCTCCACCCCAGCGACGAAGACCTGTCGCTGGGGACCCCGGTCTAGAGACACGGCGCTACCTTCCGGCGATTATGCAAACACGCGGTGGCGACGCTAGGCTGTGGCGCGGTGCTGTTCGCGGCTGCCGAGGCGCACGCTGATGATTTTGGAGACGCCGGGCTCCTGCATGGTGACGCCGTAGATCATGTCGGCGGCCTGCATCATGCGCTTGGAGTGGGTGACGAGCAGGAACTGCGTGTCCTTGCTTAGCGTGTGGAGAAGATCGGCGAGGCGGGCAACGTTGGTTTCGTCGAGGGCTGCATCCACTTCGTCGAGGGCGCAGAAGGGGCTGGGCTGGAACTGGAAGATGCCGACCAGCAGGGCGAGCGCGGTGAGCGATTTTTCGCCGCCGGAAAGCAGGAGCACGTTCTGCAGTTTCTTGCCCGGGGGCGAGGCCACAATCTCAAGGCCGCTCTCGGCTTGGTTCTCGGCATCGGTGAGGCGCAGGAAGGCCTGGCCGCCCTGGAAGAGCCGTGAAAAGACGACGCCGAAATTCTCGTTGATCTTCGCGAAGGCTTCGTCGAACTTGGTGCGCGTGATCTGATCGATCTCCTTGATGGTGTCCTGGGTATTTTCAATGGACTCGATCAGGTCCTTGCGCTGGGTCTCGAGAAACTCGTGGCGCTGGGCGGTTTCCTTGTATTCGTCGAGGGCCATCATGTTCACCGGGCCCATCTGCTCGATGCGCTGCTTCAACATGCGGCAGGTTTCTTCTTCGGCTACAAGCTCTTCATCGAGGAGGCGGGCGATTTGCGCATCTTCGCGCAGAACCTGGGCCTCGACGTTGACCTCGGCCAGGCAGCTTGCCTCAAGATACTCGAGATCGGAGTGCAGCTTGGCCAGTTCGCTGGAACGGCCGGAGCGGTCTTCACGGAGTTGATCGAGCGCGGCACGGCCGGTCTTGAGCTCGGTCTCCATCTCCGCCAACTGCTGGCGCACGGCCTGCGACTGGGCGGCGATGGTCTGGGTAAGGGCCAGAGCTTCACTGCGGATTGCGGCCAGCTCCTTTTGCCGCTCAGCGAGCACGGCGCTTTCGGCGATGCGCTGCTCGCGCTCCGCGGTGGCGGCCGTCCGCTGCTTCTCGATCGATTGCACGCGGCGCACGAGGTCGGCATGGAGCCGGTCGATGCGCTGGAAGGCGGCTTCCGCGCCGCGACGCCGTTCTTCCAGGCCGGCCAGTTCCGCGGTGACCTGCGCGGCCTCCTGCTGCAGGCCCTCGCGCTTTTGGCGCAGCAGGGTGAGTTGGGACTGCAACTCATCCAATCCCGCCTCTGCCTGCGCGTGCTCGGCCTCAAGGCGCGCTGCTTCCTGGCGCTGGTGTTCGATCGACTGGCGCTTGGCTTCGCAGGCGTCCTTGTTGCGCGCGGCCTGCATGGTCCAGTCCTGGAGACGCCGCTCGATGCGCTGGGTCTCGCCCTCCATTTGCTTGAGGGCGGCGCCCAGGTTGGCCGTGTCGGTCTGGGCAATGCGCCGCTGCTCGCTATGCGCCTCCAGTTGAGCGGTCAGTTCCTCGATGGTCCGGGTGAGAATTGCGGCTTCTGTTTCCGCCTGCGCCAGGGTGGCTTCGAGCTTGGCCAGACGGCCTTGGGCTTCGCGCAGTTCGCGCTTCAGCGCCAGCGGTCCTTCGCTGGCTGGCTTGCCGCCGGTCACCGTGGCGTTGTGGAAACACTCGCCCTCGGGAGTAAGAAAATAAGCGTGCGGATAGATGGAGGTGAGGCGCAGCGCTTCGTTGGAGCTCTCCACAAGATAGCTGTGGCGCAGCTTGGGCAAGATCGATTCCAGCGCGCGTCCAAAGCCGTTCAGCACCTTGATGGCATCGCGCAGGGGCGTCAATCCAGGCTCGTTGACCGCGCCCGCGGCTTCGTCGAAGAGCACACCCTGCGCGTCGGAGTGGATGAGGAACGTGGCCCGCCCATCTCCGGCTTTCAGAACCCGCACGCCTTCTTCAGCGTCGCCCCAGTTTTCGACGACAATGTAATTCAGTTCCTCGCGAAGAAACTCGTCGACCACGGCTTCATGCGCGCCGCTGACTTCAAGAAAATCAGCCAGCGTGCCTACCGGGGAGCTGCCGTCTCCGAGAGCGCCGGGCTTGAGCAGCTTGCGCACGGAGTCGGTGGAGTAGCTGTGATTGCGAATCAATGACTCGAGCGAGTCGCGGCGGCCGGCAACGGAGGCTTGCTCGCCGCGCAACTGGTTGGCGAGCGTGCGCTTGGCGCTTTCTTCCGCTCGCTTGGCTTGCAGCGATTCGCGGAAGGCGGCGATCTCGGTTTCCAGGCGCTCGAGGGCGCCGGCAGCGGATTCGAAGCGCAGGTGAGCCTGCCCGCTCTCGATGCCGAGGGTTTCCTGCTCGTTGCGCGCCTGGCCAATCTCGGCGCGGAGCCGTTCTGCTTCGCGCTCCAGGGCGGCGAGGCTCTCTTCGCCTTGCGTGGTGTGGTTGCGGGCGTTGCCGGCCAGCGTGAGCAGTTGCATGGCGTGGCGGCGGGCGCTCTCGAGTTGCCGTTCGGCGCTGAAAACCTCTTCGGCTGCCGCGCGTGCTTCGTGCTGGCGCGCCTCGACCTTCTGGCGAAACTCCCGCGCTTCTCCGGCTGCCGACTCGAGGAAGCTGTGGTGCTGCGCGCGCTCTTCGGTAATGCCGGCCAACTGGGTGCGGGTCTGCTCGAGCTCGATTCCGGCGGCGGCGATGCGCGTTTCGAGTTCGCCGACGCGCTCGGTGTTGCCGCGCTCGCGGGCAGTCGCGCCCTCAAGCTCGACGGCGGCCTGGTTGGCGCGGTCCTGCGCCTCGTGGCCTTCGCGATCGAGTGAGTAGCCTTGCTCGGTGAGCGTGTGCTGGCTGGCCTCCTGCTGCGCGATCACCTCGACCGCTTCACTGACGCGGCCGGAGAGAGCGGCTATCTCCCCTTCCAGGCGCGCCTGGTCGGCATCCATCAGCGCCATGCGGCTTGAAAGCACTACGCGCAGGCGTCCGCGCAGCTCGTCGCGCACGGAGGCGAAGCGTTCAGCCTTGGCGGCTTGACGCTTGAGGGAGTTCATCTGGCGCGTGACTTCCTCGAAGATGTCGTCGACGCGGGCCAGGTTCTGGCGAGCGCTTTCAAGGCGCAACTCAGCGAGGCGCTTCTTGGTCTTGAAGCGGGTGATGCCGGCGGCTTCTTCAATGATGGCGCGGCGATCGTGGGGCTTGGAGCTGAGCAGTTGGCCAATGCGCTCCTGGCCAATGATGGCGTAGCTCTCGGGCCCCAGGCCGGTGCCCATGAAGATGTCCTGGATGTCGCGGAGGCGGCAAAGCTTGCCGTTGAGCAGGTACTCGCTTTCGCCGGTGCGGAAGAGGCGGCGGGTGATGACGATTTCGCCTTTTTGCGGCGTGCGCTGAAAGCGGCGGCGGCGAATCTTGAGAACTACGGCTTGCGGGCCTTCGGCTGTGGCCTGAGATTCTCCTGTGGATTGTGACTCGCCGGACTCGTCTTCCTCGATCACTTGCCCAGGCTGCTCGTTGGCGATGATCTCCTCGGCTTCGGCTGCGCGGCGGCGGCGCACTTCGTCTTCGTCCCAGTCGGCGGGGCCTTCGTGCTCGACCACGACTTCAGGCTCCACGGCCACGGGGCCCTCGTAGGCCTCGGGGTCGACCATGGTGATTGTGACCTCCGCCATGCCCAGAGCCTTGCGGTCGCGGGTTCCGGCAAAGATTACGTCCTGCATGTGGGTGCCGCGCAGGGTCTTGGCGCTCTGCTCGCCGAGGACCCAGCTGACCGCGTCCAGGATGTTCGACTTGCCGCAGCCGTTGGGGCCGACGACCGTGGCAATGCCGGTTCCCGGGACGGTCAATTCCGTGCGGTCACAGAAGCTCTTAAAGCCCAGGATGTGAATTTTCTTTAATTTCAGCATTGCTACTCCAATTTTTCTTCGGGACGATGGGCGTTAAGCGCGAGGACGTTTTATGGGACGGCAGAAATATTGCTACCCGATTACAGACTCTACGGAGCCGGAGGGGCAGGGTCAACGCGGGAAAGGGGAGAATTTGTGGATAAGGGAGGTCGGAATTCCTGTTCTTGGAAAATGATAAGATAGCGGCCCGAAATGGGGATTTTCTAACGATATTTGGCGGTGTTTTGCACAGGGGTGGGTGGTTGATCGGGCTAGCGGTAGATTTTGGTTTCGGTGCGTTCCTACGGGTCCTGAAGGTTCATGATTGTGTCTGTCCGGCCAGACCGCGTTACACTGTGTGCGGCTGGTATTGCGGCCAGCCCGGAGTGTTTTTCCCCAGAATGGTTCTATCATGGGCCAGAGCAATCGCCATTGTAAGAACAATTGATTTTGCTGATGGATGTGGCGAGACTAGCTTGAGTACGCGGACCGGCGCTCACGCGAGAGGCCGGGCGCGAGCGAGCCGCAGGCCATAAATTCAAAACAACAAGTTCAAAATCACGGCGCAGGAGGTCCAAAAACGGCCCGGCGCGAAACCCAAACAAAATTCACAAGTACCTCAAGGAGACTTTCCCATGTCTGACCGTGAGACAAAAACGCCGGGACCACCGATAGTGACCGACCAGAACGCCATGACAGGCGATGCAAAGTGCCCATTTCCGCACGGAACCCACAAACACACTGTGGCTGGAACCCCAACGAACGCAAACTGGTGGCCGGACCAACTGAATCTGAAGATCCTGCGCCAGCACGCGCAACTCGCCAATCCCCTGGGCGAGGGATTCAATTATGCAGAGGAGTTCAAGAGCCTGGACCTGGATGCGGTGATCAAGGACCTTCATGCCCTGATGACGACCTCGCAGGACTGGTGGCCCGCGGACTACGGCCACTATGGACCGTTCTTCATCCGCATGGCTTGGCATAGCGCAGGCACCTATCGCATTGCCGATGGGCGCGGCGGCGCGGGCTCTGGATCGCAGCGGTTTGCACCGCTGAACAGTTGGCCGGACAACGTGAGCCTGGACAAGGCGCGGCGGTTGCTTTGGCCGATCAAGCAGAAGTATGGCCGGAAGATTTCCTGGGCCGACCTGATTGTTCTGGCTGGTACCGTGGCGCTGGATTCGATGGGGTTGAAGACTTTCGGTTTCGGCGGCGGACGCGAGGACATCTGGGAGCCGGAAGAAGACACCTACTGGGGACCTGAGACCAAGTGGCTGGGAGACGAGCGCTACAAGGGCGAGCGTGAGCTTGAAAATCCGCTGGGCGCCGTGCAGATGGGCCTGATCTATGTGAATCCGGAAGGGCCGAATGGCAAGCCCGATCCAGTGGCCGCGGCAATCGACATTCGGGAGACGTTCGCGCGCATGGCGATGAACGACGAGGAGACAGTTGCGCTGATCGCCGGCGGACACACGTTTGGCAAAGCGCATGGCGCTGCCGATCCGCTGAAGTATGTGGGACGCGAGCCGGAGGGCGCAGGAATCGAAGAACAGGGACTGGGCTGGAAGAACAGTTTTGGCAGCGGCAAAGGTGTGGATACGATCAGCAGCGGCCTTGAAGGCGCGTGGACCGACAACCCGGTGAAGTGGGACAACAACTACCTGGATAACCTGTTCAAGTATGAATGGGAACTGACGAAGAGCCCTGCCGGCGCGCAGCAATGGGCGCCCAAGGGCGGAGCGGCAGCCGATGCCGTGCCGGATGCGCACGACCCCAAGAAGAAGCACGCGCCCATCATGTTCACGACGGACTTGTCGCTAAGACTGGACCCCAGCTACGAGAAGATTTGCAGGCACTATCTCGCGAATCCGCGGGAGTTTGCAGATGCGTTTTCCAGGGCATGGTTCAAGCTTACGCATCGCGACATGGGGCCGATCACGCGGTATCTTGGCCCGCTGGTTCCAAAGGAGCATCTGATCTGGCAGGATCCCGTTCCAGCGGTGGATTATGAATTGATCGGAGACGAGGAGATTCGATCGCTGAAGGCCAAGATTCTGGCGTCGGGACTTTCCATTGCCCAACTGGTGAGGACGGCCTGGGCCTCGGCTTCAAGCTTCCGCGGCAGCGACAAGCGCGGCGGGGCGAACGGGGCGCGCATTCGGCTGGCGCCGCAAAAGGATTGGGAGGCGAACCAGCCGGCGGAACTGGCAAAGGTTCTTAAGGCGCTGGAAACAATCCAGAAGGATTTCAATGGCAACCAGTCCGGCGAGAAGAAGGTTTCGCTGGCTGACCTGATCGTTCTGGGCGGCTCGGCAGCCGTCGAGAAAGCGGCCAAGAAGGCCGGCCACGACGTGAAGGTTCCCTTCGCGCCAGGGCGCACGGATGCGACGCAGGAGCAGACCGATGTGGCCTCGTTTGCCGTACTGGAGCCGGCGGCGGATGGATTCCGCAATTACGTTCGCAAGGGACTGGAGGGATCGGCGGCGGAGCTGCTTGTGGATCGGGCGAACCTGCTGACGCTGACCGCTCCGGAGATGACGGTGCTGATCGGAGGGTTGCGGGCGCTGCATGCGAACTTCGGGCAGACCGAACTGGGCGTTTTCACCAAGTGGCCCGAAGCATTGACCAACGATTTCTTTGTGAATCTCCTGGACATGAATACGAAGTGGCAGAAGTCCGCTGCTTCGGAAGGTGTTTTGGAGGGACACGATCGGGCCACCGGCAAGCTGAAGTGGACGGGAACCGTAGCCGATCTCGTCTTCGGCTCGAACTCGCAGCTCCGCGCCCAGGCGGAGTTCTATGCGTGTAGCGATTCGCAGCACGCATTTGTGCGTGACTTTGTGGCGGCCTGGGGCAAGGTGATGAACCTCGATCGCTTTGACCTGGCTTGATGTGATTCGAGAACAAGAAGGGCGCGCTAACCAGCGCGCCCTTCGTTATTTGGCTTGGAACATCTGGTCTAGTATTCCGAATGCTTTTTCCGGGGTCCGAAAGCTAGAGGCTAGTGTGGTGAAACTGGAGTTCATGTCCCAGGTCTGGCGAGGGTTTGAGAAACTTGGCAAGTTGGCTTCCGCTTCGCGGAAATAGCAAGTTGGCAAGTTAGCGGATTTGTGCGACGGCACGATGTCCAATGCACGAGTAATTGCTGGGACGATGGAGCCAGGGCAATCGCATTTGAAAAAGCCTGCGTTGGGATTTGGAGAAAAGCAGCATGCGAGGCACGGAAAAGGTCGAAAGAGGCACCCCAGGCGGCTCGAAATGTGGCAGGGGCTAAAGCCCGGCCTTTTTTTGTGGTCGTTTTGCGGCCTGACTGAAGTCATGCCCTGTTACAAAGCTCGCTTCGATGGAGTCGTTGCAGCAGCCTGAGACGTTCGCTTGCCATGAAAATTCAAATGCGATTGCCCTGACGATGGAGCGCTCCAAGCTTGACCATTCGATGACTTTACCATTCGATTTGTGAAAACGAGCTTTCGACTCAGGACACTAGAAGCTGTCCTTTAGTTGGCGAGGACAGCCCGGTAGCGCACTTTGTTCTTTTTCACTTTCTCGATGGCTTCGTTGGCTTTGGACATGGGGAAGAGCTCGGTTGTGGCCTTGACGCCGTGGCGGGCGGCCACATCCAGCATTTCGCGCAGGCCGTAGGGGCTGCCGCCGGGGCTTCCGCTGATGGTCCTCATGCCGGAGATGAGCGGAAATGCGTGTACGGACACCGGCGACGGGGGCACACCCACAAAGCAAAGCGTGCCGGTAGGCCGCAAGGCCTGGAGATAGATTCCCCAGTCCTGGTCGGCGTTGGCGGCGTTGAGGATAAAGTCCAGGCTGGCTGCCACGTCCTTCATGGCTTTGGATTCGCGGCTGTTGACGAATTTGTCCGCGCCCAGGGCGCGCGCTTCCTTTTCCTTGGCGGCGGAGGTGGAAAAGGCGGTGACCTGCGCGCCGAACACGCGGGCAAACTGCACGGCCATGTGTCCCAGGCCGCCGATACCCACGACGCCGACGCGCGAGGAGGGGTTGATGCCATGGGTGCGCATGGGGCTATAGACGGTGATGCCGCCGCATAGCAGCGGAGCGGCCTGTTCGCTGGGCAGAGCCTCGGGAATGGGAACCACGAAGCGGGCATTGGCGCGGACGCGGTCGGCATAGCCGCCATGGCGATGAACGCAGGTTCCTTCCGCATTGGGGCACAGGTTCTCGAGCCCGCGCAGGCACCAATCGCACACACCGCATGAATTCGATTGCCAGCCTAGACCGACGCGCTGGCCGACTTCGAGGGCTCGCACTTCATTGCCAAGCGCCGCCACGGTCCCGATCACTTCATGGCCTGGAATGAACGGAAACTGGCTGATGCCCCAATCGTTTGAGATCAGATGAAGGTCGCTGTGACAGACGCCGCAGTGCGTAATGGCAATCTCGACCTCCTGTGAACCCAACTTTCCTGGGTCGTAGTGGAAGGGCAGCAACTCTGCTCCCGCTGCATGTACTGCAAGTCCTTGAATTTGTGGCATGATCTCTCTGAATTCCTCGTTAGGGGACTAAGTGCCGGCTTCATTTCACCAAGGCGCCGGAAGTGCAAATTGAAAAGTGGCTTCCCCTGCTTTAGTTTAAACCGCCTCCCGGCTCAATGTGGAGATTGATTACCTGAAAGCCGAAGAGGATGCCTCCAGCCGGGGCATCGCCGGCTACCACGGCCGATTCACCGTTGAGTCCGGCCTGCTGCGCGGAACGCAGCGGCTCGAGTGCGTTGGCGACGGATAGAGGCAGGCTGGTAAGGGTGTTCCCGGAGATGCCCGCCTGGGCTTCGGGCACCAGCAGGCTGACGTAGATCCGGTCCGCGGCGTGGACGCGCCCATACTGGGCCAGCAGGGAGTCCAGATCGGGCTGGCGGGCGGAGAATTGGGGTGGATTCAGGGTACGGTCCAGCGTACCGGCATCCGAGACAAGAAGGCGCAGATTGCCCTCGGCCAGCCTGGCCGGGAGCGCAATGGAAATGCGGACATTGCGTGCCGGCTGCTGCCAGGGACGCACGGATGCCTCGACTTGAATTGTGTCTCCGGCGCGGGCGATGTCGCTTGAAACCAGCCGGGCGCTCTCCAGTTCCACCTGCATGCGGTGGGGAATGGCCTGGACATGGACGTCGATGGCCTGCACAGCACCTTGCCGCGCGCCGTTTGCGTAGAGGCGCGTAAAGTGCTCGCCGGCCAGCAGGGCAGCCTGCATGGGAGCGGGCATGGAATCGTTTGGCGCGGCCCAGACATCGATGGGCGAAGGGGCATGGCCTTCGAGATCGATGCTGCCGGTGAGGTGATAGCTCGATTCGGCGGTGCTGTCGTTGGCTTGCAGCAGCGCGTCGAAGAGCACCACCTCGATGGCCTGCGGGGTGAGCGAGGGCAGATCCAGAATCTCCACATTGACGGCGCGCTTGCCTTCCGGCGCGTCAATGGCGACATGCATGGGGATCATGTGGGCGCGCGCGCCGAGGATGCCGGCGATGGCTGCGCCGCGATCCTGGGTAAAAGCGCCAATGGTCGCGCCGGTGTTGATGATCTTGAAAGCGTTGTAGGGCGAGGCCAGCGTGGTCACCACATCGGCGGTGGTCATGGGCAGGGAGACCGGCCCCGCTTGCAGAATGGGATGGCCGCAGGCCAGCAGCCGTTTGGGATCGATGTAGGTGACGGTGCAGGTAGCGGAGATTTCCATGTCGCCGCGAATGAGCTGCGCACTGACGGCGGAACCCGGCTCCATGGCGGCTTCAGCGGCTGCCGAGGGCTGGGCGCTTGCCTGGCCTGCATTTTCGCTTGCCGCACCTGAATTTTCGCTCGATGCACTGGCCATTCCTCCGGCGGCGACCTCTGCCAGGGTGGTTCCGGCCATCTGTTTCTGCCACAGGCTTATGGCCTCGGGGCGGAATCCGCTCATGACCAGCGGCGTTTCCATCATTTGGAAGTTCATCTCCGGCGCAGGCTGGATATCGCTTGACAGGGAGGCTGTCCTCACGCCGGGAACCGAAGTTTGCCCTGCTGCTGCGTCGATGGGATCGCCGGCGGGAAGATCCCTGACTTCGAGCATCTGCTCGATGGGCGTAATGCCGGCGATGGGTTCCTTGCTGAACTGGCCAATGCGGTAAGAGAGCGCGCCCAGCAGCTTGTTGCCGATGTAGACCGGGCTGCCGCTCATTCCCTCGACTACGCCGGTGTATTCCGGTTTCGCGCCGTGGAGCTGGGCGAGAATCAGGTCCTGGCCGGGGCCGCGGGCGCCGCGCAGAACGCCCAGAATCTCCACTTCCATTGGCTCCGGCTTGCTGCCGGAAAAGACTGTCCACGCCGTGCCGGTCAAGCCACGGTGAACCTGGCTGAGGGGAAAGAAGCCGCCGGTGGAGGGGGGCGGTCCGGATTCGCTGCCTGCGGTGCTTTGGGCCTTCAGCGGGACTGGGGACAGGATGCCCCAGACCACGGCCAGCGCAACTGCTAGCGAAAAGAGAACCGGAGTTAGACGCATGGTGGTTTGCTTCAGGGAAGATTTCACGTCTATAAGAGTACAGCCGGAAGGGGGACCAGCGAGCTTCTAGCTTCTAGCCTCTAGCTTCTAGCCGCTCGCTGCTATCCCAGGTCCCAGAATCGGGACCTGGGGCACCCAGGTTGTGGGCTGGATATGGATGCGGATCCCACTCATCACGATGATGCCGTGATGAATGGGGCACACAGAGTTAGTAAAACAACAAGCGGAGAGTTCGTACAACAGGCGGTTATGGAGTTAGAGGCTAGAGGCTGGGAGCTAGAAGCTAGAGCTGGGAGCTAGAGGCTAGGAGCTGCTCTTGAAGGCTGTCCTTCCCTTCGGCTGATCCCGTATGCTGTTGAGCAAAGAGGTTGCCATGTCTACGCTGCGCCGAATCATCTCCATTGCACGCTTTCTCCCCCCTGCCATGCTGGTTCTTGCCATGGCTGTTCTGGCAATCGATCCGTTGGCTCGGGCCCAGTCTCAGGCTCCGCCCGCGACCCCGCAGGCCCAGCAGCCGGATCAGACCGCGCCCGATCAAGCCGCGCCCGATTCCGGCGGTCCTTCCGGCGATACAGGGGTGATCGCGGTGCCCAGGAAGAAGGATGTGCCCGAGGAGGCGCCTCCTCCGCCGGCTCCGGCCGCGCCCAAAATCAAGAACCCGGAAGAGGTTGGCAATGTGTCGCTGCGCCTCGACGTTCCCGAGGTCACTGTGGACGTGGGCGTGTTGCTCGAAAAGAACCATGAGTTCGTGCCTGGCCTGAAGCCGGCAAATTTCAAGGTCTATGAAGACGGCGTGGAGCAGAAGGTGATCGGATTCAAGCGCGTGGAGGCTCCTATTACCGCGCTGCTGCTGTGCGAGTTTGCCGCCAACAGCTATCACTTCATCTACGACATGAAAAACGCCGCATGGTCGTTTGCCCAGCAGTTGCGTCCGCAGGACTACGTGGCCATGATGACCTTCGATATGCACACCCAGATTGTGACCGACTTTACCCAGGACAAGAATCAGATTCTGCAGGGCATCAACTCGTTGATGATTCCGGGATTTCGGGAGTCGAACGTCTTCGACGCGCTGTATGAGGGACTGGACCGGCTGGACCGCATCGAAGGGCAAAAGTACATCATCCTGATTGCCAGTGGGCGGGACACATTTTCAAAGCTGACCTTCGACAAGATACTGGCCAGGGTGAAGGCCAGCCGGAATATCACCATCTTTACGGTTTCGACCGGCGGGCTGGTGCGGGCGATAACCGAGGGCCGCGGCGGTATGGGCGGAGCCATGCGCGATATGGACTACCTGCAGGCGGACAACGAAATGAGGACCTTCTCCAGCAGCACCGGCGGCATGAGCTTCTTCCCCCGGTTCGAAGGAGAGATGCCGGACATTTTTCAAAACATCAACCAGACCATCCGCTCGAAATACGAACTGGTGTACCGGCCATCGAACGCCAAGCAGGACGGCTCCTACCGCAAGCTGCGGGTGGCGCTGGTGGACGACGAGGGACAGCCGCTGCGCTTCCAGGACGAGAAGAAGAAGCCACTCAAATACGACATTATTGCGCGAGACGGCTACCGGGCGAAGCAGGAAGTGGAGTAGGCGCGCGGCGAAATCTCTTGACAGGTTATCGGCGGAGCGATTTGGGGTTAAGAGCGACTGGGATAGGGTCGGTTTGAACGAGGCTTGCCCCAGGGGCTAAAGCCCCCAGTTCATTTGCGGCTATTTGCGGCACGACGACCCGGCCCAGAGGGCACCCCGGTACCCCGGTCGTGCCCTTTCAAAACATAAACGACCATCTGCGTGGCGGACACCACTAGCGAATATCCGAGAAAGCCGTCCGGCCGACTGTCCGAAATCGAACAGTGGAATTGTGGAAGCGGTCACTCCTGGCGGTGCATTTTCTAGTTTACATTTCTACAAGTCGTTTATTTTCAGCAGGGAAAATTCGGACCTCCAGTGGCCCGGCAAATGCAAGTACACGGCGTGATGGATATCGCACGCCCAGACTTGAAGAAGAAGAAGAAGCGCCAGTTGATGATTTGGACTGGCGTCGCGGTGGTGGTCTTAGCGGCACTCGGTTTTGCGGTTTCGCGGCTCAAGCCGGCCGCGCCCACAGTGGATCGCTCCACCATCTGGCCAGACACGGTGAAGAGAGGTCCGCTGGTGCGCCAGGTGCGCGCGTCAACGGGCAGCCTGGTGCCGCGAGAGGACTCGATCGAGCTGATCCCGGCGCAGACCGATGCGACGGTGGTCCGCATTCGGGTTTTACCCGGCGCCAAGGTTACGCCGGATACGATTCTTCTGGACCTGGCCGATCCGCAACTGGAGCAGGAAGTGCTGAATGCGCAGTTGGCGCTGAAGGCCGCGCAGGCCGACTACAAGAGCCTGCAAGCTACGCTCGAAAGCACTTTGATGGACAAGAAGACGGCGGCGGCGCAGGTGAGTTCCGACTACACGCAGGACCAGTTGCAGGCGCAGACCGACAAGGCGCTCTTCGACCTGGGCGTGATCTCCGGACTGGCCTACAGCAAGTCGAAGAGCACGGCCGACCAGTTGGCGGCGCAGCACCAACTGAGCACCCAACAACTGGATGTGAACCAGAAGGCGATCGCGGTGCAGTTGGCCTCGCAGCAGACGAAGATCGACCAGGCCAAAGCGCTGCTGGATCTTTACCAGCGGCAAGCGGCGGCGCTGCATGTCCAGGCCGGCATTACTGGTTCGCTGGCGCCGCTGGCCACTCCGGTACAAGTGGGCCAGCACGTGACGGCGGGAACCTCGATGGCCGAGGTAATTCAGCTCGACAAGCTCAAAGCGGCGCTGCAAATCGCGGAGACCCAGGCGCGCGATATCCAGATCGGCCAGCAGGCCTCGATCGACACGCATAACGGCGTCATACCAGGGCATGTGACCAGAATCGATCCCTCGGTAGTGAACGGAACGCGCACGGTTGACGTAGATCTTGATGGGCCGCTGCCGGCCGGAGCGGTGCCGCAGTTGAGCGTGGATGGAACCATCGACCTGGAACGCATGACCGATGTGCTTTACGTTGGACGGCCTGCGCTGGGCAATGAGAACTCGACGCTCAGCCTGTTCAAGATCGATCCCGACGGCAAAGGCGCGACGCGCGTTCCTGTGAAGGTAGGGCGCGCATCGGTGAACGACATTCAGGTTCTGGAAGGGCTGAGAGAAGGCGACACGGTGATTTTGTCCGATATGTCGCGCTGGGACAACGTGGATCGGATACGGCTGGAGTAACGGCAGTGAACAGTGGACAGTGAACAGTGAACAGGAATGCCGGCAGCCGCTGACATCCGAACACGAGTCACTAGCCGCTGTGCACTGTCCACTGTTCACTGTTCACTGAGAAGAGGGGGGAAGTAATGGGATCGAATGGCACATTGATTGAGATCGAGGATCTGACCAAGGTCTTCTACACAGACGAAGTGGAGACTCATGCGCTCTCCGGAGTTCATCTGACCATCGCGCGCGGCGAGTATGTGGCCATGTCGGGCCCCTCGGGCTGCGGCAAGTCCACGCTGCTCTCGATTCTGGGACTGCTGGACACACCGACGGGCGGCAAGTATCTGCTCAACGGCAACCCGGTTGAAAACCTGAGCTTCGCCGACCGCTCGCGCATCCGCAACCAGGAGATCGGTTTCATCTTTCAGAGCTTCAACCTGATTGGCGATCTGACAGTGGAGGAGAATGTGGAGCTGCCGCTCACTTATCGCGCCGGCATGCCTTCAGCGGAGCGCAAGAAGCGCGTGAAGGACGCGCTGGAACGCGTGAACATGGCGCATCGCATGAAGCACTATCCCGCGCAGCTCTCCGGCGGTCAGCAGCAGCGCGTGGCTGTGGCGCGCGCACTGGCCGGTTCGCCCTCTATCCTGCTGGCCGACGAGCCCACGGGCAACCTGGACTCGAAGAACGGCGAAGCGGTGATGCATCTGCTCGCCGATCTGCATCGCGAGGGATCGACGATCTGCATGGTCACGCACGATCCGCGCTTTGCCCGCCATGCCGAGCGCGAAGTGCATCTGTTCGACGGAAAAGTCGTTTCTGAAAACGAGCTGAAGAAGCTCGAAGCAGAAGCGGAGGCTTGAGTCATGCTGCTCCAGAACGCAACGCACGACCTGCGTTTCGCCGTGCGCCAACTGCGCAGGGATATAGGATTCACCGTACTCGCGGTGGGGACGCTGGCTCTGGCGATAACGGCCAACCTCACCATCTTCAGCTGGATCAACTCGACGCTGCTCAACCCCATTCCAGGAATCGCGCACACCAGCGACATGATCACCATCATGCGAGGAGAGCGGAGCGAGCATCCCACGCCGCCGTTCTCCTACCTGGACTTTGCCGATCTGCGCGGCAGTATGCATTCATTTTCCGGACTGATCGGTTATCACGACGACTACATGTCCATTACCGGCTCGAGCCAGCCGGAACGGATTTACGGGACGCTGGCCTCGTCGGATTATTTTGAAGTGCTGGGCGTGCGGCCAATCCTGGGCATGTCGCTGCTTCCCACGCTGGCAACGGAACGCCAGGGTGCGGCAGAAGCGGTGCTTGCGTACGATCTGTGGCAGAAGCGCTACGGCGGCGACGCTGGAATCGTCGGCAAGACAATTCAGATCAACCTTCATCCTTATACGATTGTCGGTGTGGCGCCCAAGGGCTTTCAGGGCTGCAAGTCCGGTCTGCGCTCGGATATATGGATTCCTTTGGGGATGGACAAGCAGGTCTGGGGTTCCACGCGCATCGAGAATCGCGACGGGCTGTGGCTGAACGTGCTGGGCAAACTCGCGCCGGGAGTGGATCACGCCCAGGCCGAGAGCGAGCTCAATGTGCTGATGCAGCGCATTGTCGCGCGCTTCCCGGATCAGCATCTGGGACCGAACAAGATCACAAGCGATCCGCTATGGCGGTCTCCCTTCGGCGCCAATGTTTATCTTTATGGAACGCTGCCGATGCTGCTGGCCCTGGCTGGAGCGCTGTTGCTATTGGCCTGCGCCAATGTGGCGAATCTGCTGCTGGTCCGCTCGGTGGGACGGCGGCGCGAGATGGCGATTCGCTTGTCGATGGGCGCGAGCCGCTGGAGGGTGGTGCGGCAACTGCTGGTGGAGAATCTGCTGATCGCTCTTGCGGGCGGCGCGGTTGCGCTGACGCTCACGTTATGGACGGCCACCACGATGTCGGCGTTTCTGCCTCTCACCACTTTGCCCCTTACGCTGAACGGCCATGTCGACGCTTCGGTGTTCCTGGCCACGCTGCTGGTTTCAGTTTTCACCGCTTTGGTTGCGGGCGCGATCCCCGCTCTGCGCGCCTCCCGGCTCTCGCCAGTGTCGGTGCTGAAGGACGAGTCGTTAAGCACTTCCGGCGGCCTTTCCAAATCGCGTCTTACCGGAGGTCTGGTCATTGCGCAAATCGCGCTATCGCTGCTGCTGCTTACTTGCGCGGGGTTGTTCGTGCGTAGCTTGGAGAATGCACAGAACTCGGAGCTGGGCTTCGATCCTAACCACGTGTTGCTGACGACGTACGACCTCGATCCAATGGGTTATACGGGCGCTACCGGAAGGGAGTTCGATCGCCAACTGCTTGCGAGGGTGAAGGCGTTGCCGGGAGTGCAGTCGGCGACTCTGGCGGATTTCGCGCCGCTCAACTTCACCATTCACTCCGAGTTCGTTCAACCGGAGGGCTATGTGCCCCGCCCGCATGAATCCATGGAAGTGGATCGGGGCCAGGTCGGGCCCGGCTATCTTGAAACGCTGCGGACGCCGCTGATTGCTGGACGCGATTTCACGGAGCAGGACAGCGCCACCAGTATGCCGACGGCGATTGTGAACCAGGCGCTGGTGGATCGCTACTGGCCGGGCGAAAACGCCATCGGCAAGCGTATCCAGGTGGCCGGCGGATGGTGCACGGTGGTGGGCGTGGCGGCGAATGGAAAGTACCGGCGCATGACCTATGACTCTGCGCCACTGGTGCTGTTGCCCCTGATGCAGCGCTACGCGAGCCAGGTCATTCTTCATGTGCGCGTGAACGGAGACCCGCAGTCGTTCGCTTCGTCGGTTGAGCGGACCGTGCATGGACTGAATGCCGATCTGCCGCTCTTCAACGAGGACACCCTGAAGGACGATATCAAGATGGGGAGCGTGTTTGAACGCATCGCCGCGGCCTTTGCGGGCTCGTTCGGATTGCTGGCCCTGATTCTTGCGGCGGTTGGAATCTATGGCGTGGTGGCTTACACCACGCGGCAGCGCACGCATGAGATCGGCATTCGCATGGCGCTTGGGGCCGGACAGGGAGATGTGTTTCGCTCGGTGCTGGGGTTGGGCGCGCGGCTCGCGCTCTTCGGTCTGGGCGCGGGGCTGGCTGTTTCGTTCGCGTTCACGCGTTTTTTGCGCGGAATGCTGTTCGGTGTTGGTGCGGTGGATTGGATTACTTTTGCAACGGTTGCCGGCGTGCTCTTTCTGGTCGCACTCGCAGCCTGCTATTTTCCCGCGCGCCGGGCGGCGTCTATTGAACCCATGCAGGCTCTGAGAACCGAGTAGGCTTTTTCAGAATTTCCCAATGGAGAACACTCGCGATGATCAACGTCTGGCTCGACATCCGTTATGCACTGCGGCAGTTGCGCAAATCGCCGGGCTTTACGTTCACCGTGGTTCTTACGCTGGCGCTGGGCATTGGCGCCAACGCGGCCGTGTTCACGCTCTTCGACCAGGTGCTGTTGCGGATGCTGCCGGTTCAGCAACCTAAGGACCTGGTGCGTTTCGAGTGGGCAGGAGGCTTCTCGGGATCGGCGAGCAGCTTCGGCGGGGATAGGGATAACTACTTCTCGTATCCCATGTACAAAGACCTGCGCGACCAGAACCGGGTCTTCTCTGGCATACTGGCCGCGGACCGCGCGCAGGTTGGCGTGAGCTGGCACAACCAGGCGGAGAACAAGGATGCCGAAGTTGTGACCGGCAACTACTTTCAGCTTCTTGGCGTGAAGCCTGCGTTTGGCCGCTTGTTCACGCAACAGGACGATACGGCGAAAAACGCGAATCCCGTTGCTGTGCTCAGCTACGCCTATTGGAGAACGCGATTCGGAGGATCGCCCAGCGCGGTAGGCCAGACGGTGCTGATTAATGGCCATCCCTTCACCATCCTCGGCGTGACGCCGGAGAACTTCGATTCGGCAATCGGCGGATACCGACCCGGAGTCTTTATCCCCATCAGCATGGTTGAAATTGCGATGCCGTGGATGGCGCCGAGCGACGATCTGAATAACCACCAGTCCATCTGGCTTACGCTGGTGGCGCGGCTGAAGCCGGGCGTTAGCCGATCGCAGGCCGGGGCCAGCCTTGAGCCACTTTGGCACTCGCTGCGGGCTTATGAACTCACGCTCTACAAGTCCAGCTCGGCGCGCTTCAAAAAGCTCTTCCTGGATGATACGCACCTCAAGGTACTGGACGACTCCGCGGGCTTTGCTCCGGAACGGATCGACTTGAAGACTCCGCTGACGATTCTGATGAGCATGGCCGGATTGTTAGTAGCCATGTGCGCCATCAATGTGGCGACGCTGCTGCTGCTTCGTGCAGCGGGGCGGGCGCGGGAGATGTCCATGCGCTATGCGCTGGGCGCAAAGCGGGGCCGCATTATTTCGCAGTTGCTGGTCGAAGGCGGATTGCTGGGCGTTGCCGGAGGCGCGGCGGGACTGGCGCTGGCGCCGGTGGCGGCAACCCTGCTGGTGCGGATGGTGACCAGCGCCGAACCGGGCAGCGAACCCTACTCGACATCGATCGACGGACGCGTGCTGCTATTCACTCTTGCAATTTGCGTTGTGACCAGCCTGGTTTTCAGCGTAGCGCCGGTGTTTCATTTTCTGCGGCCCGATCTGGCCCAGGCACTGCGCCAGAATGCGGGAACAGCTTCAAAGGGTTCGCAGAGGTTTCGCAAGGCGGCAGTGGGCGCGCAGATCGCGCTCAGCGTCCTGCTGCTTGGCGGCGCGGGCCTGTTTGTTCGCACACTCGACAATCTTCGCGGTCAGAAGGTTGGATTTGAGACGGCGAATCTGGCCACATTCTCGCTCGACCCCACTGAGTCGGGCTACGGCGAAGACCGCGCTGCGCAAATTGTGACCAACGCGCTCGAAGCCGTACGGCGCATTCCTGGCGTCTCCTATGTCTCGGCCACCACCGATCCGGAACTCAGCGGAGATAGCAACGGCTCCAGCTTTACCGTGCAGGGCTACAAGCCTTCCGAAGACGAATCCATGAATTTTGAAGAGCCGTGGGTAATGCCGGATTACTTTGCTACGCTGCGGCAACCGCTGCTGGCGGGAAGGGAATTTACTGCTTCCGATGCGCAGGGACAACCAAAGGTGGCGATCGTCAACTTATCGTTCGCCAAGCGCTTCTACGGTTCCGCGCAAAACACGTTGGGCCACTCGCTGGCTGAGGGCGGTGGCAATGAGTCAAAGCTCGATACAACGATCGTTGGGGTGGTGGGCGTAATTAAACACGCCGATCTGCGTACCGACATTAAGGAAGCGGTCTACCGGCCATACCTGCAGCAGCCTCATCCCGGAGGGGTGCAGGTCTATGTGCGCACCGCGCAATCGCCGGAGACGGCTGAGGGCTCGATTCGTCAGGCAATCCATCGGCTGGATTCATCGCTGGTGGTGGATGGGTTGCGCACCATGGACGCGCAGGTGAATCGCAGTGCTGCCGACGCGCTCGCGCTCGCCTATCTGGCCATCGGGTTCTCTCTGCTGGCCATGATACTTGCCGCAGTGGGACTTTACGGAGTGCTCGCCTACTCAACCGAACAACGCACACGCGAAATTGGCGTGCGGCTAGCCCTGGGCTCGCAGCGCAGCAGTGTTGTGGTTCTTGTGGTTCGCGAAATGGCTATCATTGCGGCTATTGCCACTGTGATCGCGCTGCCTGCTGTCGTGGCGCTGGCGCGGCTGTTCAGCACTCAACTTTATGGGGTGACCACATTCGATCCGGTCGCTCTTGGGGGCGCGTTGCTGCTGACATTGATCATGGTTGCGCTAGCCGCGGCGCTGCCCGCGCACCGGGCTGCCTCCGTCGAGCCCATGCAGGCGCTCAGGAATGAATAACTGGTGGACGAATGGATTTTGGTTAGTGGATCAGTTTGAAAATGCATTCCCTCGGGGGCTGAAGCCCGCAGTGATTTTGCTGGATTTATGTACGGGCTAAAGCCCGTACCCTTCAAACTGACCCACAACTGGATTTTGAGAATGGAGTCACTCGAAAATTATGATCGAACTGAAGAATGTAGAACGCAGTTATAAAACCGGACACACGGAGACCTGGGTGTTGCGGCGCATCGGTCTCACTATTCGCGAAGGCGAGTTTGTCACTGTGATGGGGCCTTCGGGGGCAGGGAAGTCGTCGCTGCTGAATGTGCTTGCGCTGCTCGACGACGGCTGGCTTGGCGAATACTGGTTCGGCGAAACGCCGGTGCACTCGCTCAATCGCAAACAGCGCGCGGACCTCGCCCGCCAGCGCATCGGCATGGTCTTCCAGAGCTATCACCTGCTCGACGATTTGACCGTTGCCGAGAATATCGACCTGCCGCTCTCTTACAAAAACTTACCCGCGAAAGAACGGCAAGGGATGGTGGCTGACATTCTGGACCGTTTCCAGATTGTGGCCAAGAAAGACTTGTTTCCGTCGCAACTCTCCGGCGGCCAGCAACAACTGGTGGGCATTGCGCGCGCGGTTGTCCATGCCCCCGCGCTGCTGCTGGCAGACGAGCCCACCGGCAANNACGCACTCGGAAGAAAACGCGCGCTACGGCAAGCGCATTGTCGAACTGCGCGACGGCTGGCTGACGCGCGATGAAATCGTGGCGACAAAAGCAACGGAGGTTGGCTCCAAGTGAACCGTTCTCAGAACCGTTTTCATAAATCAAATCCGGCCCGGTCGATCCAGGCCGTAGCGGCCATCTTGCTGCTGCAAGTGAATCTGGCGCTGGCGGCCGAGCCGTCCGGCACTGCTGCTGCTTCGGTGCAAACGGTTCAGCCTGCTCAAACGGCTGCGCCTTTGCAGACGCATCAGGACAACATTCCCTTTGACCAGTTGCAACACGCATCGCGCAACCCGTTTGACGCTTATCGCGGCAAGGCCGTTGCTCCGCCGAGCCTGGCGAACTCCACGCGCCTCGATTCGCTGATTCGCGACGGCAAGCTTTACCTGTCACTGCAAAACGCGATCGACCTGGCTCTGGAAAACAATCTCGACCTGGTGATTGCGCGCTACAACCTGCCCATTGCGCAGATGGACGTGCTGCGCACGCAGGCCGGCGGCTCGGTGCGCGGCGTAAATACGGGCGTGGTTTCCGGAACGCCCGGAGGCGCAGGCGTCTCGTTCGGAGGCAGTTCAGGCGCGGGCGCAGGCGGCACTTCGGGCGGCGCGGGCGGCGCGGGCGCGGGCGCTTCGGGCCTGGTGCAGTCCACCCTGGGCACCGGCGCCGCGGTCAACTCCTACGATCCGCTTATCAGCGCGAAGACCTATCTGGATCACACCACGCAACTGCTTCCCAACCAGATTCTTTACGGCGTGCCGGTGATTCACCTGAACACGTTCGAGGGCGATCTTAGCTATTCGGAGGCTTTCCCTACCGGCGGCGCCATCCAGGTGGCATGGAACAACAATCGCCAAACCACCAACAGCCCCAACGAGACGCTCAATCCGCAGCTCAACTCCTATTTCGAGTTCTACGCGAATCAGCAACTGCTGGCCGGCTTTGGCCTGGGACCGAACCTGCGTTTCCTGCGCATTGCCAAGACCAACCAGAAGGTCGGGGACATTGCCTTCCGCGCCCAGCTCATCGCCACCGTGACCCAGATTTGCGACCTGTACTGGGACCTGGTGAACGCCTATGATAACGAGCAAGTAGGAGAGCGCTCGGTCGCCTTTGCCACGGAGACTCTGAGCACCGCCCACAAGCAGTTTGCACTGCAGGCGATTCCGGAGATGGATGTATTGAAAGCCGAGACAGACGTGGCCACGCGCCAACAGGACTTGACCATTGCGCGCACGAATCTTGAACTGCAAGAGCTCTACATGAAGAACGCCATCACCCGCTCGCTGGACGATCCCGTTTTGCAGGAGATGCCGGTGGTGCCCACCGACCACATCGGCACCAAGGTGGAACCGGACACGGCGCCGGCGCAGGAGATGATTGCCAGCGCGCTCAAGAATCGGACCGAGCTTCAGGAGTCGAGCCTGGTTTTGGAAAACAGCGAACTAAGCCGCAAGACGGCGCGCAACGCACTGCTGCCTTCGCTTTCGGTGTACGGGTTTTACGCTGGGACTGGATACGCCGGCCCGACCAATCCCTTGAACAAAATCACCACCGACGTGCCCACGGGCTTTAGCGGCGCGGTGGACAACGCTTTTAATTATTCCTCTCCCGAATATCAGGTGGGGTTTCAATTGAGCATCCCGCTGCGCAACCGCGTGGCCAAGGCCGACCAGTACCGCACGGAGCTCGAGTACCGGCAGTCGCAGGTTTATCTTGAAGAATTGAAGAAGCGCATTCGCATTGAGGTGCGCAATGCGCGCTTCGCGCTGGAGCAGGGCGCGAGCCGCGTGGATGCGGCGCGCCAGGCGCGCGACCTGGCGCAGAAGACGCTCGACATTACGCAGCAGGAGCAAAAGCTGGGCGCTGGTTCGAACCAGCAGACACTATCGGCGGAGCACGATTTGGCGCTGGCCGACTCGGCGCTGGTGTCCGCCGAAACCGATTACGAAAAAGCGCGCATCGAAGTGCGGCGCGCCACCGGCTCGGTGCTCGAGGACTACGGCATCTCGATCGCCGATGCAAAGACAGGCGTGGTGGAGGCAGACAATTCCCGCTAAGCAAGAAAGAATCCGCGTTCTGGCGGCCGACGATCAGCCTTCGATTCTGGAGGCCGTGGAGCTGCTGCTGGCTCCGCACGGCATCGATGTGGATTGCGCGCGCTCGCCGCGGCTGCTGATGGAAGCGCTCAGCCAGCGCGACTACGACGTGCTGCTCATTGACTTGAACTACACGCGCGACACGACTTCAGGCCAGGAAGGCCTGGATCTGCTGGCGCAGATTCAGGAGTACGACTCGCGGCTGCCGGTGATCGTGATGACGGCCTGGGGCAACATCGGCCTGGCGGTCGAATGCATCAAGCGCGGGGCGCGCGACTTTATCCAGAAGCCGTGGGAAAACGACCGGCTGCTCTCGCTGATCCGGGTTCATGCCGAGTTGCGGCAGGCGCTGCGGCGCGCGCGACAGCTTGAACTCGAAAACAGGCTCTTGCGCGCCGAAGGCATGCCGGAGTTTATCGCCTCCGCGCCCGCGATGCAGCCGGTGCTGGAACTTATCGCCCAGGTGGGACCCTCGGATGCCAACGTGCTCATCACCGGCGAACATGGCACCGGCAAAGAGATCGTGGCGCGGCTGCTTCACACCGCATCGCCGCGCGCGCGCATGGCGCTGGTGGCCGTGAATGCCGGAGGGTTGCCGGAAGGAACTTTCGAGAGCGAGATCTTCGGCCACGTGAAGGGCGCATTTACCGACGCGCGCTCCGACCGCATCGGACGCTTCGAGCTGGCCAATGGCGGCACGCTGTTTCTGGACGAGATCGCCAACGTCCCGCTTCGTCAGCAGGCCAAGCTGCTGCGCGTGCTGGAGACCGGCGAGCTGGAGCGCGTAGGCTCTTCGCAAACGCGGCGGGTGGATGTGCGGCTGCTGTGCGCCACCAACGCCATGCTCGACGAAGAAGCCAAGGCCGGCAACTTCCGCGAGGACCTGCTCTTCCGCATCAACACGGTTGAGATCCACCTGCCCGCGCTGCGCGATCGGCGCGAAGATATTCCGCTGCTGGCCGCGCATTTTCTCAATCGCAACCGCGCCCGCTACCGCAAACAGGTGCTGGGTTTTTCGCCCGCCGCGATGCAGCAGTTGATGCAGTATGCGTGGCCGGGGAACGTGCGCGAATTCGAGCACACGGTGGAGCGCGCGGTGCTGCTATGCCGCGGCGAAGAGGTGGAGCCGGCCAATCTGGCGATTACCGCCTCGCGCGCCGCCACGACCTCGTTTGAGAATATGAGTATCGACGAGGTTGAGGCGCTGCTCATACGCAAGGTTCTTCGCCGCTGCGACGGCAACATCTCGCAGGCTGCCGAGGCCTTGGGACTGAGCCGCGCAGCGCTCTATCGCCGCATTGAAAAGTATGGAATCTAGCAACGATGGAATCTAATCGGCAAGCGCGCAGGCGGCGGCGCTCGGTGGTGCGCCGGGCGTGGTTTCATTGCCTGCTGCTGGCGCTGCCGGCGCTGGCCCTGGCCGCCCTGGTTCTCTATCGGAGCCGCATGGGACTGACGTCCGCGCTGCTGCTACTGATCTGCCTGCTTTTATATCTCCTGCTGGTGGCTGCCGCCCTGATTGAAGGATTGGTCCGGCCGCTGCAGACGCTTTCAAACGTGGTCTCTTCGCTGCGCGAGGGCGACTACTCATTCCGAGCGCGCGGAGCCGCTGCACCGGACGCCGTGGGAGAGCTGGCCTCTGAGGTGAATGCACTGGCCGACCTGCTGCAGAAGCAGAGGGTGCGCTCTCTTGAAGCCACGGCGCTGCTGGCGCGCATTCTGGAAGTGATGCATGCGCCGCTATTCGCCTTCGATCGCGAAGACACGCTGCAACTGGTGAACAACGCGGGGCTCAAGCTGCTGGGTTTGTCGAATGCCCGCTGCTTTGGCCGCAGCGCAAAAGAGCTCGGCCTGGAAGCCCTGCTGCAGGCGCCCGATCAAACCATTCATTCCTTCAATGCCGATCGGAAATCTCCGGCTGGCCCGGTGCGATGGCTGTTGCGCAAGGCGGCTTTCCGGCAGGAAGGCGCGCCGCACACGCTGCTTCTGCTTGCGGATGTGAGCGTGCCCTTGCAGGAAGAAGAACAGATTGCGTGGAAGCGGCTGATCCGGGTGCTGGGGCACGAACTCGCGAACTCGCTAGCGCCCATCAAGTCGATTGCGGGAAGCCTGCGGGAGCGCGTGGACAGCCTGCAAGGAGAAGACGGCACTCTGCGCGATTTTCGGCGCGGGCTCGGCGTTGTGGAGAGCCGCGCCGAGTCGCTGCACCGCTTTGTGCAATCCTACAGGCAACTTGCGCAGTTGCCTCCGCCGCGGCTTCGCCCGGTTCAACTCGGGCCGCTGATGGAGCAGGTCGTACTTTTGGAGCAGCGGCTGCCCGTCAAACTCGATCCCGGACCGGCGGCCATGCTGAATGCCGATCCCGACCAGTTGGAACAGATGTTGATCAACCTGCTTGCCAACGCCGTGGATGCCTCACTGGCGAGAGACGCGCAGCCGGTGCGCGCCAGTTGGAAAATAGCCGGCACTTCGGTGCTGATCACGATTGAAGATCGCGGCCTGGGGATTGCGAACGCCGAGAACCTGTTCGTTCCGTTCTATACCACCAAGCCTTCGGGCAGCGGCGTGGGTTTGGCGCTGGCGCAACAGATTGCCCGCGCCCATGGGGGGGAAATCCAGCTTGTGAATCGTGAAGACGGGGAAGGGGCGCGCGCTACGATACGGTTGCCTGTGCCGGAGGCTTGAAGGACGAACCGCGTGAAGAAGGCGCTGGTGGCTTTAGAGCAGTTTCAGGAATGGTATAGAAGGATTGGCATGCCCTCAGGGGCTAAAGCCCATGTTCCTTGCTGAATTGGATGTACGGGCT
>PLOG01000216.1 GCA_003142935.1 Acidobacteriaceae bacterium | reverse complement strand
AATTAAGATGCGTTTGCCCTGCTCTTCCATCTGGTAACGCAATGGATCATTCTGGTGAACCGGTTCATTCTGGCGAAGTTGTTCTTCGGCAGCGAAGTTGCCGAAGATGCCTCGCGGTGTTCTGGATCTGTCCGCACTGTGACCGTGGCAACGTTATTGCAGCGCATTCTGCCGCGTGCCCGCACGCCGGCAGCAACGACGGCGTGCCAACCGCCGTCATCAGCGGAGTCCCGAGGGACGAGCAGATCATCGTGACCGGCAGCGCAAGTACCGGCATCGTCGTCGGCGAATCCGGGTCCGCGTGACGGATCAGGGTTCCGCTTGGATCACTTCCACACCGCCCCCGCTCCAAAACAACCTTCAGGATCCACCGCGCCTTAACACTACCCACATCGTGCAAAGATGCGTAAGCGAACGCAAGGCTAGTGCGAAGCGGTGTGAAAGGCCTTGCGTGAACTCTCGAATGATTTCGTGGAGGACCTCATCCTGCATTGCGGAAACTGCGTTCGAGCAACAAAGCTGCACGACTGTTCACTTTAGGAAAGCTTTGTCCAGAATTCTCTTGCTACGGTCAAAGTGTTGCTGCGGCACGCACATTAGGGGACCGTGAGTTAGCCGGAAGATAGCACCGTTTCGAATACTTGATCTTGGAGGAAAGCACCTTGAAAGTTAAGACGATTGCCAGGGATTCTAAGAAAGTGTCTCGTTCAGAACTAATCGATTTGTTGAATCAGGACTTGTCGCGTGAATACCAGGCGATCATTGGGTACGTCGTCTACTCACAGGTCATAAAGGGTGCTGAGTTCATGACTATCGCAGGTGAGCTTGCAAAGCACGCCGCACAGGAACTCGGTCACGCACTGATCATCGCTGAACAGATCGATTATCTTGGCGGCATGCCGACGGTTACTGCCAAAACCGTCCGGACATCAGAGAAAGCCACGGAGATGTTGCAGTTCGATCTCGACAATGAAACAGAAACAATTCGAAATTATCGCGATCGAGTTCGCCAATGCGAAGAATTGGCTGAATATGCAATGAGCGAACAGATTCGTCAAATCCTCATCGACGAACAAGATCACCAGATTGCTCTAGCGACTGCTCTGGGCAAAAGCGTGCCCGCTCCTCGCAAGGCCACCTAGAAACTATGAGGAATTGATGTCCGGGCACCGACATCAAGACTGAGCATTTCAGGCCACCTTTCGATGACACTTGCAGTTAACGAGGCGGACCATTGTGGGTAAGAAGAATCTCGCCGAGCTCCTCGTTGAAACTCTTCTAGCCGCAGGGGTGAAGAGGATTTACGGGATCGCGGGCGATTCTCTCAATGGAATCACGGACGTAATCCGTGCCGACGAAAGAATCAAGTGGATTCACGTCCGGCGCGAGGAAACGGCTGCATTTGCTGCTGGTGCGGAGGCGCATTTAACCGGCCGCCTTGCAGTGTGTGCTGGGAGTTGCGGCCCAGGGAACCTGCATTTGATCAATGGTTTGTACGATGCGAACCGCAGCCGTGTCCCGGTTCTCGTGATTGCCAGCCAGATTCCAAGTTATGAAATCGGAAGCCAGTATTTTCAGGAGACTCACCCGGAAAGCATTTTTCGGGAATGTAGCCACTATTGCGAACTCATTTCTCAAGCAGAGCAGATGCCTCGTCTTCATTTTCCGCCGCTGAACGCGATGGTTCGGCCCTTCGACGAAGACATCGCCAGGGTTACCGCTATTCTCAACGAGTCACGAAAGTTAACTATTTTGGGCGGTGCTGGATGCGCAGGCGCCCACGCCGAATTGATTGAGCTGGCAAAGAAACTGAAAGCACCGATTGTGCACGCACTCCGCGGCAAGGAATTCATTGAGTATGACAATCCATTTGACGTCGGAATGACAGGTCTGCTCGGATTGTCCTCCGGCTATCACGCAATGATGGATTGCGACACGCTCCTGATGCTCGGCACGGATTTTCCTTATCAGCAGTTCTATCCGGAGAAAGCAACGATCATTCAGGTGGACATTCGCGGGGAACAGATCGGCCGACGAACGAAGGTCGATGTTGGACTGATAGGCGACGTGAAGTCGACTATTCGTTCTCTTCTTCCCGGCCTCAATGAAAAGATGGATGACCAGCACCTTTCCGTCTCGATTCAGCGCTATCAGAAAGCGCGCACTGAATTGGATGAACTTGCCGCCGGTGAAGCAGACCAGAAAACTATTCATCCACAGTATGTCGCAAAAGTGATTAACGAGCTCGCGGCGGAGGACGCAATCTTCACCTGCGACGTTGGAACACCCACTATTTGGGCATCGCGCTATCTCTCCATGAACGGCAAGCGGCGACTATTGGGGTCTTTTTCTCACGGGTCAATGGCCAGTGCGCTTCCCCAGGCGATTGGAGCACAGCTTGTCTACCCCGATCGCCAAGTCATCGCCATGTCCGGAGACGGAGGACTCACGATGCTCATGGGTGACCTGCTGTCGCTCCGGCAACTTGGCTTGCCCGTGAAACTGATCGTCTTTAACAACAGTGCGCTGGCCTTTGTGGAACTCGAAATGAAAGCGGCGGGAATGCTTGACTTCGCAACGGATCTTTGCAATCCGGATTTTGCGAAGATGGCTGAGGCCGCTGGAGTGCTCGGACTCAGGGCAGACGTGCCTGAGCATGTCCGTCCCATTCTTGTCCAAGCCCTGAGCCATCCAGGACCCGCCTTGGTAGAAGTTGTCGTCGATCGCCAGGAACTCGCGCTGCCACCCTCGGTAAAGTTGGACCAGATCAAGGGCTTCAGTCTGTTCATGATGAAGGCCGTCATCAACGGCAGGGGCAGCGAAGTCATTGATCTTCTGAAGACCAACTTATTCTGATTCATAGCCCCATCTGAGCCTGAGTTTCCCTAAAGAGTACTGACTCACGGTTTTTCGACGACTTTTTGCACTTGGCCAATCTTAGTTTGAATCTTCCCGACTATTTTTTCGCCGGAACCTTCGCCTTCCAAGTTGGGATCGTCCGTCATCTGTTGCTTTCTTTCTTTACACCTGCGCTTCGCTTTGAACGTGAGGCATCTAGCACAATGATACTTTCTTGCCGGTTGCTTTGGTGGCGAGATCCCCAGCGCGCTTCATCAGGCTGCATGTTGGAGGCACGCAAACCAAGATACTTGAAATGTTTTTTGAAGAGTGATTAGAATTGAACAGTTCGCCCCCACCGTCGGTGCGACCCTGTGCTGCCGTCTTGGGGAAAGAATGCAGCCGAGGAGGGTACAACGGGTGCCTAGTAAAAAGAGGAACATCCAGCATCTTAGGGCACCGCTCGCAGTCGATGATTTTTTGCTCATGGCGCAGCTGCTTTGTCAACCAGATGGCATTGTGGTCGCGCACCCTTCCAGCGGTCATCATGCAAAGGCCGCAACCGGAAGGAGGCCATTCAATGGTTGAACTTGAAAAGCCCGCTTTTGATGCAGCCGAGTTCCTGGCGAACGCAGGCCTTGGGCGAGGAATCGTTCAATTGGCGCCAAAGGATGCCTTCTTTGCGCAGGGAGATCCCGCGGACTCGATTTTCTATCTTCAGAAAGGCCGTGCAAAGGTCACAGTCGTAACCGCAGCTGGGAAAGAAGCAACCATCATGCTGGTCTCCGTAGGTGAGTTTGTGGGAGAGGGGGCGCTTGCGGCCGTGGCGGGACTGCGATTGTCCACGGCCACAGCCATTACCGCCTGTACCGCTCTCAGAATCAGCCGAGCAGAGATGATCCGGGTGATGCATGAGGAGCATAGTCTATCAGACCTTTTCTTGAAGTTCCTCCTGGAGCGCAGCATGCGCGTTCAGGCCGATCTGGTCGATCAGCTTTTCAACTCCAGCGAGAAGCGTTTGGCGAGGATTCTGCTGTTGATGGCGGAGTTCAGCAAGCCGGGTGAACCGGAACAATACATTCCCAAGATCTCGCAGGAGACCCTGGCGGAGATGATCGGCACCACCCGCTCCCGCGTTAGCTTCTTCATGAATCGATTTCGCAAACTTGGGTTTATCGAATACAACGGGCGCATCAAGGTTCACAAGTCACTGTTGAATGCTGTCCTTCTTGATCGACTACCCAAGGTTAACCCCGAGCGGCCTCCGGCTTCGGCCACTGCACGAATTCGATCAAAGCCTGCCAGGAGGGCCTAGCATGGCCGGACTTTAGCAAATTGGAGTTGAGTGGGGTCGGCACTCATAGCATCAGGACTCACGCTCGCACGAGACGGGCAGCGGGCTTCTCGATGGCCGGTGGGGCAAGTGCTTTGAAACCGTTGCGAACCGACTCAGTCAGTCGCGGCTTATCCATCTCTCTTTTTACGCGGGAGACAATTTCTCCTTCAATCTCGATCCGGCTTTTCCTTTTCATCATTTGGCCCTTCCTTGAACGACGAGGAAATCACTATCTTCATCGCGGCCATCATCCGCAGCACATCCGCAGAGTCACGAATGTTTTTCGACGGGATGGCGAGCGTTTCTGCGATCGGGGATGCTGCTCTGCCAACATATCGAGACTGCCACTCACGCCGTGGAGCTTCTTGGCTTCCTGTAGAATCTCTCTCGCGGAAATGAGGGCAGCCTTCTCTAAGAGTCTAAGAAGAATAGACGCCAGGCTTATTGGAGGAATGTCTTGGCAGCGATGACATAGTTCGCGGAGCCCGAAAGAGAGTTCTGAGGTCTATCTTCTAAGTCGATTTTCCTTCGGGCATCCCGCAAATAGGATCAGGTAGCACGTGGGCGTATTTATCCGGCGGTTGCGCTAGTTGCGCCACCGCGAATATCCCCAGCCCCCGCCTCCGAGCAGAAATAGTACTACTAGAACAATCAAGATAGTTTCC
>PLOG01000167.1:22495-29279 GCA_003142935.1 Acidobacteriaceae bacterium | reverse complement strand
GAGACGAACTGGCGGCCGTTGCCTTGCGCGCCGCCCAGTCCCACGCGTACCAGGTTGAGGAAGATCGCAAAGGTGCTGCCGGGCACGGGGCTGAAAACGATGGCGCTGCGCAGTGCAACCTTGCGCGTGCGCGGCGTTGGCGTCTCAAAGAAAGCACTCTCCCAGTCTTTGGCCACGCCAACAGAGAAGTTCCACGTATCGGGGGCGCGGCGTTTTCTGGAGATTAGCTCGTGTCCGCCCAGTTCGCCGGTCGCCTCATCCATTGGGCGGTCGAGCGCATGGCGGTAGATCGTCGCAGTCGAAGCGTTCAACCAAACACGAGGCGGATGGTCGAGCCCGGCAATCACGCGATTCAAAAGTCTTGTTGTTCCTATGCGGGAGTTGTAGATTTCGCGCCGATTCTCCTCGTGGTAGCGGCAGTTCACGCTGCGCCCGGCGAGATTGATGCAGACGTCCGCGCCCTCCAGTGTTTCAACCCACGGGCCAATCTCTTCGCCATCCCAGTGAACGGTCTGCCAGGGTGCAGTGTAGGGTCCGCGGGTCAGCACCGTGACAAAATGGCCGCGCTCCTGAAGATAGCGCGCCAGCATCTGCCCCACCTGCCCACTGCCGCCGGGGAGCACAATGCGCAGGGGGCGCGGACTCAGTGTCCAGGCCACACTCATGGATTCAGCGTACAGCGTCGAGCCGCGCCGGGATGCGTGCGGCCGATAGCGGTGTGGCCGAACGAAGCGCTTCCAATCAGGGTTTTGCAGGGCAGGGTTTTGCAGGGTTCAGCGCCGCAGTCCAGTCGGAGGCCCGGTCAACGAGCACGTCCGGCTTGTGATCCATCAGCGTCGGCACGCCGAAGCCGAACGCGCACCCAATGGACCATGCGCCGGCGTTGCGCGCAGTTGCCACATCCACCTGGCTGTCGCCGATCATCACCGTCTCATCCGGGCTGGAGCCGGTCTCTTCCATCAGCGAGCGGAGTCCAAAAGGATCGGGCTTCTTTACGGGGAAACTGTCGCCGCCGTAGATGTGCAGAAAATAGTCCGCCATCCCCAATCCTTCGCAGATGCCGCGCGCCGGCCGCACGGGCTTGTTGGTGAGCACGGCCATGGTGCGGGGAGTTCCGGCTGCGTCATGGAGTTCCTTGAGCGCGGCCAGCGCCTCCACGACACCGTCGTAGGCGTAGGTGAAATCCAGCTTGTGCTCGCGGTAGTACTGGAGGAAAAACGCGTAGGCTTCGGATAGCAGATTTTCATCCACCTGCTCCGGCGCCAGGCCGTCGGCCATCGCCAGCGACCGCCGCATCAGCATCGGCGCCCCGTTCCCCACAAAGCCGGCGATCGCCGGATCGGGCATCGGCCCGCGGTTAAACTGCCCCAGCGCGGCGTTTACGCTGTTGCACAAATCCTGCGCCGAGTCGATCAGGGTCCCATCCAGATCGAAAACCAGCAGCTTCAGCCGTTCCACGGGCAAGGGGCGATAGACATGAACCATGTCTCCAGTGTAACGGGCCGGGATTCGTCCCCCACAGCTCAACAAGCCGCGGAATGTGGACTGTCTCTCAATGCACGCGAATGCTGCCCGATCCGGTTTCGATTCTTACCAACGGGCCGCCGCCGCCGATCTTGCCCGTGATGTGGTGGTGATTCTGGGTTCCCTGAGTGGCCATCTCGCGGTCTGTGCTAACACCGCCCGAACCTGTCTCGGCATCGAGCGTGAACGCTGCCGTGCCGGTCCACAATTCGACGCTGCCGGAGCCGGTATCGAGCTTCCATTGAGCAGACGGCGTTCCGCCCACCTTGATTGAACCCGATCCGGTCTGAGCGTGCAATCCGCCATGCACATTGCGCAGTTCGATCGAACCCGACCCGGTCTCAGCCTTGATATCGCCGTCTCCGATCTGTTCGGCATAGATGTCGCCCGAGCCCGTGTCCACTGAGAAGCTACCGTGTAATCCGGTGGCGTGAATGCTGCCCGAGCCGGTGCTCAGCTTCGCGTGGTTGCCCACTCCGTCGTCGGTTACCTGGCCCGAGCCCGTGGCGGCGTTCAGGTAAACATCCGGCGACGCCTGAATCTCGTAATCGATGCTGATGTTGTGCATGTTTTCGTTGTGGCCGCCAATTTTTACAATGCTGCCTGTCTGCTCGATGGGCGGGTTGGCCGCAATCTGCCGAACCTGATCCTCACTCCCGCCCCAGTTGGACCGTACCTTCGCGAAGACATGGATTTGTCCGGCGGCGCCTTGCGTCAGGTGGACGTATCCCGAGCCATTCTCCACCGTCAGTTCCGCTGCGCCTTTGACTTGCAGGTTGCGCTCGAAGGTCGCCTCCGCTGCCAGCGCCGGAAGGGCTGCCAGCACCAGTGCGGTTGTTGCGAAAAGAATCCGTTTCATTCCGTACCTCTCTTTCTGGAAAATAGTGGACAGTGGACAGTGAACACTGGAAAGCCTTGGCGAGAAGAGCCGTTCCCGGCGGTAGAACAAGCACCCGGATTGCCAGACCGTCTTCCATGCTAAGCCCAATGCTTTCAGTCTGGCTCAGGTGCGGACGGGCCTCGATCCGCAGGCTGGGTGTTCGCTTTCGGACAGCCGTGTGCGTCTGCGAACGAGCAAGCGCCCAGACGCAGCGCATGCTCTTCCTCTGAAGCAATACGTCTTGCATGCGCTCGCCGTTCCACCAATTCCACAGGCCATCGAACCACCGCCCCCTATCCCCTAACCGCTTACCGCTAACCACTGTTCTTAGAAGTGCTATGCTCTGACCCAGATGCACGGTCTTTCGCTGCTCAAGTTTGTCGCCGTGGCCATGCTCATCCTGGCCAACGCTTTTTTTGTGGCCGCCGAGTTTGCGCTGGTGTCTATCCGCGAAACGCGCATCGAACAGATGCTGGCCGCGCATGTGCCCGGAGCGCGTGCGGTGCGCCGGCTGCAACTCGGGCTCGACGAGCTTCTGCCCGCCGTGCAGCTTGGCGTCACGCTCTGTTCGCTGGCTCTAGGGTGGCTTGGGGAGCCGCTGGCAGCCGCCGTGCTGATGGGTTGGTTGGGCGGGCTGCCGTACGCCAATATATACGCAAATGTCGCTGCCGTGACCCTCGGATTTGCCCTCATTACCTACTTCCATGTGGTTGTTGGGGAGTTGGTGCCCAAGTCGCTGGCCCTGCGCCGTGCGGAGGCTCTGGCTGTGGCCGTTGCGCCCCCCATGCTGGTCTTCATGGCCCTGGCACGGCCCGCCGTTCGCCTGCTCAAGGTTTCCGCAGCCGCCGTTCTGCGCGGATTCGACGTTCCGCTGACCGAGCGCGCCGCCGTCCATTCGTCCGACGAACTGAAGCTCATCACCACCGCGGCGCGGCGCATGGGCATACTGCCCAAGTTCCAGGAAACCCTCATTCACCGCGCCCTGGAGCTGGACGACGTCTCCATTCGGGAGATCATGACCCCGCGCCAGAAGATCTTCTCGCTGCCCTCGAACATGCTGCTTGAAGAAGCCAGCGCCAAGGTGATCGCCCGCCATCGTTCGCGCGTCCCGGTCTACGACGAGACCCGCGGCCCCGAGCACATCGTCGGCGTCGTCTACGCACGCGACATGGCCCGGCTCATCTTCTTCCGCTCCGCGCCCGAGCGAATACCGACTCATGCGGGTGGTCTTGCGCAGGCATCGGAGCCCGGAGAGATTTCGAACCCCGGTCCAGCCGCGCGCCTCACCACGCCCTTTGTCGAGCTTCGGCTTCGCCAGGTCATGCGCGACGTGCTTGTGGTTCCTGAAACCAAATCTATCCTCGATCTCATCCGCGACTTCCAGCAGCGCCGCCGCCACATGGCCATCGTGGTGGACGAGTACGGCTCGATCGTGGGGCTGGTCACGGCCGAGGACGCCATCGAGCAACTGACCGGCGAGCTGGACGACGAATTCGATTCGCCGGCCGTTCCGGTTCTGACCACGGCTTCCGGCGCGCTGCTGATGGATGGCGGCGTGAACCTTCGCGATCTGGAAACGCAGATGCAGTGGAGTCTGCCGCGCGAGGGCGGCGTTGAAACGCTGGCCGGATTTCTTCTTTTTCGTCTAGGCCACATTCCCCAGGAGGGTGAATCCATCCTCTATGAAGGCCGGCGCCTTACGGTGGTGGAGATGGACAATCGCCGCATCGCAAGAATTCGCGTGGAACCGGTGGAGCAGGAGACGGCGGCGAGCGACTGAGTGCGCTCTTCGCAACATCGCGCTTCTCGTCAGATCGACCAGGCCGACGCTGGGCCTGCTTAAACAGTAGTGGGTCGGTTTGACGAGCTCACCTCAGGGGCTAAAGCCCCCTTCTTTTCCGCGTATTGACGTACGGGCTGAAGCCCGTACCCTTCATCGTTCCAAATGCGATTGCCCTACCGGCGCCGGGTCGGCTTAAACTCAACCACGGATTCTGCCGATATATTAGTAGGCAGGCCCGGTGTCTCAAGTCCTCTGTTCGAGAACCGGGACACGAACATCGCCGGAGGAAGATATGGCGAGCAAGAAGAGCAAGAAGAGCAAGAAGCACGAGGAATCCAAGCAGAAACCTCGAAAGACAGCGGAAAAGGGAACTCGGGAAAACAGCGGGCCGGATGGTGCGCATCGTGACGCGAATGCCGGAGCTAATTCTGGTGCGAATGTGTCCGCGGCCGATGGCAGCGTCCTCTCTCTCGGCAAGGACTGCGATTACGAGAAGGAGCTTCGCCGCCTGCAAGTTGAGCTCGTCAAGCTGCAGGAATGGATTCGCGGCGAAGGCCTGCGCGTGGTGGTGTTGTTTGAAGGCCGCGATGCGGCGGGCAAGGGCGGCGCCATCAAGCGCATCACCGAGTCGCTCAATCCCCGCGTCTGCCGCGTGGTTGCGCTGGCCACGCCCACCGAGCGCGAAAAGACCCAATGGTATTTCCAGCGCTACGTCACCCATCTGCCTGCCGCCGGCGAGATGGTGCTGTTCGATCGCAGTTGGTATAACCGCGCCGGCGTCGAGCGCGTGATGGGCTTTTGCACCGAGCGCCAATATCAGGAGTTCATGCAGAGCTGCCCGGAGTTCGAGCGCATGTTGCTGCGTTCCGGCATTGTGCTGATCAAGTATTGGTTCTCGGTCAGCGACGCCGAGCAGGAGCGCCGCTTTCAGGACCGCATGAACAGGCCCACCAAGCGCTGGAAGATCAGCCCCATGGATCTGGAATCGCGCAAGCACTGGGCCGACTATTCCCGCGCCAAAGACGAAATGTTCGCCATCACGGACACCAAGCAGTCGCCGTGGTTCGTGGTCAACGCAGAGAATAAAAAGTGCGCGCGGCTGAACGTGATCCGGCATCTGCTCTCGATGATCCCCTACAAAGATCTCACGCCCGAGCCGCTCAAACTGCCTCCCCTGGGCACATCGAAATATGTCCGCCCCCCTATCCAGGAGCAGAATTTCATTCCCCAGGTCTACAAATAGTGGACAGTGGACAGTGGACAGTGAACAGTGGACAGAGCAAAGAACAGGAACAGAGATCAGGGAATAGGCGGAGGGTGACAGGGGGACACAGGAAAGGGGCGGAAGTTTCTGTCCCGTGACCCGTGACAGCCGGTGGTGAAAGTAGAACCGGTCTAAAACCATCCCTCGGGGGCTAAAGCCCCGTCCTTATTTTCTGGGGCTTTCGGCATGACTGAAGTCATGCCCTGATACAAGGCCTTGAAGCTCTTGTGACAAAATCGAGTTTTTCCGCAGCCAGTGAAGTCGTGCCCTTTCAAAGCCCGACTTTCACCACGGGCCCCTGACCCCTGATCTCTGGTTTATGCTCGTACCCAGCCCATGAAGCAGATTCTCACCCGCCTGGTTCTCACCATCCCCGTCGTCTGGCTGGTGGTCTCGCTGGTCTTTTTGCTCATCCATCTGGTGCCCGGCGATCCCGTTATGATGATGCTGGGCGAGGGCGCGACCCCAGCCGACATCGGCGCGCTTCGCCACCAGATTGGGCTCGACCTGCCGCTCCACACGCAGTACCTCCGCTACTGGGCGGGCGTGTTGCATGGCGACCTGGGCAGTTCCATCCGCATGCACTCGACGGTCGCCGGCCTTATCGCCCAACGCTATCCCTACACGCTGGCGCTGACACTGGCGGCTTTGGTCTTCGCGCTGGTGCTGGCGCTGCCGGCGGGGATCCTGGCGGCGGTGCGGCGGGGGCGCTGGCTCGATCAGGCGCTTTCCGTGGTCTCGCTGTTTGGGCTGTCGGTTCCGGGAATTGCGTTGGGGCCGGTGCTGATTCTGGTGTTCTCGATTGCTTTGGGATGGCTGCCGGTCTCGGGGGCGAACGCTGGGGGCAGCAACACCATCGACTGGCGGTACCTCATTCTGCCATCCGTGACGATGGGGGCATCGCTTGCGGCCATTCTCACGCGCATGGTGCGCACGGCGATGCTGGAAGAACTGGGGCAGGACTATATTCGCACCGCGCGCGCCAAGGGGCTGAGCGAGACGGCCGTTGTGTGCAAACACGCTCTGCCCAATGCGCTGGTGCCGATTGTGACGGTGGTGGGATTGCAGTTTGGAGCGCTGCTGGCGGGGGCGATTGTGACCGAAACGATCTTCAGTTGGCCGGGGCTGGGGCGGTTGACGGTGAGCGCCATTTCGAATCGGGATTATGCGCTGGTGCAGGGATGCCTGCTGTCAATTGGGCTGACGTATGTGCTGGTCAACCTGCTGACCGACGTGGTTTACCGGTGGATCAATCCGAGAATGCGGTAGGAACAGTGGACAGTGAACAGTGGACAGTGAACAGTGGACAGTCGACAGTGGACAGTGGACAGTG
>PLOG01000167.1:0-22478 GCA_003142935.1 Acidobacteriaceae bacterium | reverse complement strand
GGACAGGGAACAGGGAACAGTGGCGGGCTTGGAGCGGAATGTCGGGTTGTGGGGCGACAGATGGGGTCTGTTTTGTGGGGGTGTGGGCCTGCGGTTTGCTGAATTGTGGTTCTTTCGATTCGAACGTACTGATGTATCGGTAGGTTTTCGGCTGGATGCACTGATGTATCAGTAGCAAGGCCGCCAAAAGTTGGGAAATTGGCTTTTTTGCGGTCTATTTGGGGGAAGAATGGGGACTTTTTGACCAGGATGCAGGGCGATGAGGTTGCGGAAAAGGGGCAGCGAGTCAGCAAGTCAGCGAGTCGCCGGACGCTCTACGAGTGAATGCGTTTTTCCTCACTTAGAAGATAGACAATTTGAGGGCGCAATTCTTCGCTGGTCAGTTCCATGATTCCGACCGTGACGGGCAGTTCGAAGCGGCGGGGGCCGGAGGAGCCGGGGTTGAAGTAGAGGACGCCTTTTTTGGTGAAGTAATTTGGGACGTGGGTGTGCCCGGAGAGGACGGCGGCGAATTTTGCGGCGGCAGGGTCGAGATGGAGAGTCTTCACGTCGTGCAGCATATAGATGTAGCGGCCTTCGATGAGTACCACCTCAGTCTCCGGCAGTTTGGCGCAGGGGCCTTCGCGGTCTACGTTGCCGCGCACCGCGGTGACGGGGGCAATCTCCGCTAGTTCCTTCAAGATTGACGGTTTGCCTACGTCGCCGAGATGGAGGATGCGGTTGACTCCCTGGAGGGCGGGGATGACTTCGGGGCGGAGGAGGCCGTGGGTGTCGCTGATTATGCCGATTTTCATTGCTAAATGCCTAGCTCGAGGCGGGTTCTTGGGTCGAGTTCGTCGCGCAACGTGTCGCCCAGAAAGTTGAAGCCGAGGACGGCGCCGGCTACGGCCAGGGCAGGGAAGAGGACCAGGTGCGGCGAGTCGAAGAGGTGGGAGCGGGCGTCGTTGAGCATCGATCCCCAACTGGGGGCGGGGGCGGGAATGCCGAGGCCGAGAAACGACAGCGTGGCTTCGGCCAAAATGACTCCGGCCATGCCGATGGCGGCTTGCACCAGAACCGGCTGGACGATGTTGGGGAGGATGTGGCGGAAGAAGATGCGGAGGCCGCCGGCGCCGAGTGCGCGTGCGGCGTCGACGTATTCGCGATCGCGGACGGCCATGACCTGGGCGCGGACCAGGCGCGCGTAACCGGCCCATCCGCCGATGGCGAGGGCGAGGACGAGGTTGGTGAAGCCGGGGCCGAGGAAGGCGGCGAAGGCTATGGCGAGCAGGATTCCCGGCAGGGCTAAGAATGTGTTCATGGCAAAAGTGGTGAGCGCCGTATCGATCCAACCGCCGAGGTAGCCGGCGAGGCCGCCGACGGCCAGGCCGAGCGCCAGCGAGACGGCGACGACGCTGACGGAGATGGTGAGCGAGAGGCGCGCGCCCCACATGAGGCGCGAGAGCGTGTCGCGGCCGAGCTCGTCGGTTCCGGCAAGATGCGCGGCAGAGGGGCCTTGTAGCCGATGCAGCAGGTCGATGGCCGCTGGATTGGCGGGCGCCAGCCAGGGCGCGGTGAGGCCGCACAATACGAACCCGGCGAGAAGCACTATGCCCACGACGGCCAAGGGCTGGCGGCGGACTCGGTTGCGAAGGGCGCTGCGCGTGCTTGGGGATAGAAAAGACATCGACACTCAAAAAGGATAACGCGACACACGTGTCGAACTGGAGTTTAATCGGGATATGAAGTTCTCCAGGCAGGGTTTGCTTTTTTCTCTCGCGCTTGCAGCGCCGTTGCTTTCGGCGCCTCCACAGGCCGATGCGCAGGATGGTGGCGCGGCCAATATCCAGGCTAATATCCAGACTGCGGACGAGCAGTTGCTTGCGCTGGCCAACCAGGCGCGGGCGCAGGTGGGCGCAGGGCGCCTGCAATGGGATTCGGCATTGGCGGCAGCGGCGCTGTTTCACTGCCGGCGCATGGTAGTGGAGGGACCGATTGCTCATCGCTACGGCGGCGAGCCGGACCTGACTGACCGCGCAGGGCAGGCGGGGGCGCGCTTCAACTTGATTGAAGAGAATGTGGCCGTGGGGCCATCGGCCGCGACGATTCACGAGGAGTGGATGAACTCTGCCGGACATAGAGCCAACCTGCTGAATCCCGAGATCGACCACATTGGAGTGGCCGTGGTGGAGAGCCGCGGCGTTCTCTATGCGGTGGCCGACTACTCTCACGCCGTCGAGCCTTTAACGGCCTCGCAGGTGGAGGCGCGCGTGGCTGCGCTGATCACGGCGAGCGGAGTTTCGATTGTGGGCGATTCGTCGCTGGCGCGGCGGGCCTGCGCCTCAAATGAAGGGGCGCCTCGCGGCCCCGAAGGCTCGATGCCTGGGTTTGTGATGCGCTGGCAAAGCCCGGGCCTGAAAGAGCTGCCCAAAGCGCTGGCGGATAGGCTGGCCACAGGCCGCTATCGACGGGCTGCCGTGGGAAGTTGCCCGGCGCAGGGGCTTGATGGCCCGTTCACGGCTTACCGGCTGGCGGTGCTGCTTTATTGATGGGGGGAAGCTTCATGCGCAGAACTGACTTCAGGGTTTAAGAGCACGCGCGACAGGAAGTTCATGCTATCCCACCCTTTTCGCAAAAGGCGCGAAAAGGATGGGGCACCCGGCCGCAGGCGGATTGACGCGCTTGGCATCAGCTTTTCAAGAGGCTTCTTTCCAGAGGAGAGGCGATCTTGACGGAGGCCATTCCGGCTGCCGTTGCCGCCTCAATACCCAAATCGGTGTCTTCAAAGACGAGGCAGTCCTTTGGCGCGACACCGAGGCGGGCGGCGGCGATGAGATAGGCGTCGGGGGCGGGCTTGCCGTGCACGTAGTCTTCCGCGCCGACGATGGTTTGGAACCTGTCCATGAGACCGAGGGCGGTGAGCGAGCCGACGACCGAGTTGTGTCTGCCGCCGGAGACGACGGCGAAGGGAATCTGCCCATGCTCAGCTTCGATGATATCGAGAACTTCAGGCACCGGCTTCAATTGCGGAAGCATCTCCAAGTAGAGATTCTCTTTGTGCTCGGCGAGGGATTCGACGGGCATATGGAGGTCCTGCAACTGGTTGAGGTCGGCAATGATTTTGGCGGCAGGCTTGCCGCCCCAGGCGTAGAACAGTTCTTCATCGAAGGTGCAACCCCATTCGCCGAGCGCCTTTTTCCAGGCGATGTAATGCAGCGGCATCGAATCGGCGACGGTGCCGTCGCAATCGAAGAGGTAGGCGTGGAAAGGGCCTGGGGGCAGGTTCAGTTTCATGCGGCGGAGGGGCTCCTTTGGTGTTGGTTTTGGTTTGACAAAGCGGGAGGGCAGCGCCCGGCGCATCAGGATGAGGATGAGTTCATGTGGGAATTCAAGATCGCCCGGCCGCCGTCTTGGCGGGCACGGGAGCGCAGCCGCCCTCGCCGGGCTTGGTCGGCTCCATGAGGAGAGCATTGTTGAAGCGGTTGAAGTAGTTGAAGAGGCCGATGGCACAGAGGAGCTCCACGATTTCGCCTTCGGAGTAGAAGCCGCGCAGCTCGGCAAACTGTTCGTCGCTGACGGCGTGAGCATCGCGGGTAACGGTTTCGGCCAGGCGGAGTGCGGCCTTTTCGGCAGGGGTGAAGTCTTCACGTGTGGGCCAATCGGCGAGGTGAGCCAACTGGTCGTCGGTCCAGCCCAGGTTGCGGGCAAGGATGGTGTGGCTGGCCAGGCAATAGGGAGTGACGTTGACCTGGCTGGTGCGGACGATGATCAGTTCCTTGAGCTTGGTGGGGACGGTGCCGGTCGAGAGCACCGCGCCGAAATGAGCTTGCATGGTGGCGAAGATCTCAGGCCGGTGGGCCATGACGCGAAACATGTTGGGGACGTTGCCGCGCTGGGCAAAGGCTTTGTCGTAGAGCGCGGCCATCTCCGGGGTAACGTCGCTGCGGTCGAGCCGGGAAATCCGGGACATTAGGCCTCCTCATTCATTCTATCGATCTTGATTCAGAGTATCTTGATTCAGCCTATCGTACGGCCGCACTTGATTTGGGCGCCGCAGGGAAGGCAGGCATTTTATGCCCGCCTCGAAGGGCTTCCAAGAGCACTAATTTCCCCATTTGCAACAGGACTAGCCGGAGCGGAAAAGCCGGGCTACACCCTGCCTCAAGGGGGGGCGTTTTTTGACGCAATCCACACTCTCTGCTACCGTAGTAGTGGACATTTCAACGCCAAACACTCCTCAGTAGCTCAATGGCAGAGCATTCGGCTGTTAACCGAAGGGTTGTAGGTTCGAGTCCTACCTGAGGAGCCAGAAACACAATAAAATCAGTGAGATGCGAGGCAGCCAAATCGGCTGCCATTTTTATTTTGGCCGAATGGCTGTTTTGGTGGCTGTTGCTCAAAATATTTCTGAACATTGCAGGAAATTGCTCCGGCCCTACTCCCAATCAACGTCCTATTCACCTGAAGTCTTCGCGCGAGACCCATGCGGTTATCCTGCCGACCAAACGCGCGCTTGGTGGGTGACCGCGAGGGCTATGGCAGCTCACAATTTGGATAGGGCTTGGCGTTGCACCGGGGTTGCGGCTCTCCGCGCCACGGCGAGCATTTCCGCGCGTCCTTCGGCGTAATGACGATTGAGGATCTCGTCGATACGGCGTGCGTATTCCGCTGGCTCGACCGTCGCGGACAAGGCGCTGAACCAAGCGGGCAACACCTTCTCCCACTCGAAACCCATTTGCCACGAGCCGCCTTCGTCGGCGAAAAAGACTATGTCGTCTTCGCACTTGTCGATATGATCGAGCAAGCCAAAAACGATCTCAAATACCTGGCACACTTCGGCGGCGTTGCGTTTCGCCGCCTGCTTTGTGCAACGGTCGAGGAGACGACGGCAATCGGCTATCATGGCGGCTCACCGGATGACTTCGCCTCCGCCAGGAATTGACAGGGCCAGCTACCAGCTGCCTTTCTGCTGTAACATGTCGTTTGCGAACCTATTTCTCTGGAGCCCCTCATGCAACAAGCCTTGCAAGGTCTGGAACCGAAGTCCATTTGGAAGCACTTTGACCGCATAGCGGCGATCCCCCGCGCCTCGACCAAGGAAGCCGCCATTCGCCAGTACGTACTCGACGAGGCCGCTCGCCTCGGCCTCAGGGCCACTCAAGATGCGGCTGGCAACGTGGTGGTGGGCAAGGCCGCCTACCCCGGACGCGAATCCGCCACACCCGCGCTGTTGCAGGGCCACGTTGACATGGTCTGCGAGAAGAACGAGGGCACGCCCTTTAATTTCGATACCGACGGCATCCGCATCGTGCGCGACGGCGACTGGCTGAAGGCCGACGGCACCACCCTTGGCTCGGACAACGGCGTCGGCGTCGCCTCCGCCTTGGCCGTGATGGAGAGCACTACGATCAAGCACGGCCCGCTTGAGTTCATCTTCACTATTGACGAAGAATCCGGCCTGACCGGCGCCTCCGAGTTCCCCGGCGGCGTACTCAAGTCGAAGTACTTTCTCAACCTCGACGGCGAGGAAAAAGGCACCCTGTGTATCGGCTGCGCCGGCGGCATTTTGACCAAGGCACGCCGCCGCATCTCCATTCAGGTGCCAGTGGCTACGGCGGCGTGGCGCATCAAGGTCAGCGGCCTGCGCGGCGGCCACTCCGGCGTGGACATCCATCTCGGCCGTGGCAACGCCATTCGCATTCTTGGCGCCACCCTGCAGGCAGTGATCGACGATTTGCCCGCCGAACTGGCCGATCTGAAGGGCGGCAGCGCGCAGAACGCCATCCCGCGCGAGGCGTTCGCGGTCATTGCGCTTGACCAGGACCGCGAAGGCCAGTTGCGTCAGGTGGTCTCGCGCTGCAAAAGCGAACAGCAACTCGACCTGGGCGCTTTTGACCCCGAACTCGCCATCACCGTGGAGAAGACCGAACTGCCACTGAAGGTGATGGCCGAGAGCGATGCCCGGCGCGTGGTGGACCTGCTCGCCAGCCTGCATCACGGGGTGCTAGCCATGAGTCCCGATGTCCCGGGTCTGGTGCAGAACTCCACCAACCTGGCTACACTCTCCCTGAGCGACGGCGTGGTCGAGATTGTCACCAGCCAGCGCAGCGCCATAGAGAGCAGCAAGCAGGGAGCGGCGAGCCTGGTGGCCACCGCGTGCGGGCTCGCTGGCTTCGAGACTGAGCACAGCGGCAGTTATCCGGGATGGAAGCCTGAACCCGGAAGCGAGATTGTGCGCAAGCTGCAGGAAGTGAACAAAAAGCTTTACGGCGAACCCGCGAAGTTGGTGATCATGCACGCCGGCCTGGAGTGCGGCGTGATCGGCGAAAAATATCCCGGCATGCAGATGGTGAGCTTCGGCCCGCAGATCGAGAACCCGCACAGCCCAAATGAGCGCGTGCAGATCTCGTCGGTTGAGCCTTTCTGGCAGTACCTTTGCGTGGTGTTGGAGGCAATATAGCCGTTGGCTGTTGATTCGTCGCTTTGGGCACGAGCGATCTGCGATGGCAACGAGCCTCTAACGGACCGCCGGAGATAAGTGCCGGATTCAGCGCCGGCGCCTTCACCGAATTAGCGCACTCGGAGGACCCAGAATCATCCTGAAATCGACACAGCTTTCCGTGAGCATCGGGGACCTTTACGCCATCGATCTGCCGTCAACGAGTGCCTCCCTTCCGCTCCGGCATTGACGAGCGTGGAGGTGTCGCTCATGATGGCTCCGGCATGGGACATCTATAACTCCCGCAATCCTGGCCATGCGATGAGCAGGATGTTCACAATCCTTACAGAAATCCTGCCGGGGAGCGATCCGGTGGTCGCAAAACTCGTGTCGCAGCTTGGCATCGACCCGAACAAGGTCGAGATCGACGGTATGCGTATCCCATTGGCTCAGAGCCACCGGACGCTCCTTCACGTCAGCGGCATCGGAATTGGCTGGGTCACCGGGCAATTTCAAGCAAACTCCGGGAGCGTCGTTTAACTCCGTCTGCAGGACTCGCACGCTGGCACACTTTTCCATGGCGTCGAGCACAACCATGGCCGGCGACCAGCCGCCAATCTCGATGAGCGCAAGAGCTTCGATTAGAACACGCCTCTCTTCTTGAGCTCATGCATGACGTCGATGACTACCGGCTTCACTGCATCCAGTGTGGTGTCGCCGGTCCGCACCGGGCAGCCGGCCGCCGGACTCTCCACGAGCTCGAAATCCGCCAGGATGCACTGGAGAACGGAGCTGAGAACGGCACGGTTGGCGCGCTGCGTTTTGGTTTGCGGCTGCCGTCCGCGGCCAAAGTGAAATCCGCGCAAATCGGCCCCCGCCCGGAATCCGTCGGGAAATTCAAACTGGTTCAGCATTGCATCGAACAGCTCCAGGATTCGGAACTGCCATTGCATGGCCGTGCCGAAGTCTCCAGAGCGGGATAGGTCGTACATGCGCCGGGTGATCTCCGGCACCACGTTGCTGGTAGCATGGGTACCGCCGTCGCAGCCGATCATCAGCATGGGAACCAGCACAGCCTCCCAACCAGTGAGGAATGTGAAATCCGAACGCTGCGGGCGCACCGCCGAGATCATCCGCATCATGAACGCCAAATCGCCGGAGGAATCCTTGATCCCGATCACCCTGGGAAATTCGAGGGCCAGCCGCCGGATCGTGGGCACATCGATGGGGCTGGCAAACATGGGTATGTTGTACAAGGTAATGTCAATCGGCGAGTTGCGGGCGATCTCCGCGAAATATGCGTACACCGACTCCGGAGTAAGCTTGTAGTAGAACGGCGCTACGATGGCCACTGCGCGAACGCCCATCTCGGCGTAAGCCTCGCATGCGGCAATCGTTTCTTTCACGTTTGCCTCGGCGGCGCCGGCCAGAATGGGAACGCGGCCGGCACACTCTTCGGCTACCACCTTGACGATCCGTCGCCGCTCTTCCGGTGAGAAACGTGTAAATTCGCCCGTTGACCCGTTCGGGTACAGGCCATGTACGTCATGTTCGATCAACCAGGAAACGAAGCGGCGAAACTCCGCTTCATTGATCCGGTCCCGCTCGTCGAGGGGAACCAGAAGTGGCGTGAAAATACCGTGCAGTCTGTTCGATTCACTCGCATCCATGTTTAGCTTTCTAGATCGATCCCTAGCAGCGTTCCACCAATTATAGAACTGCGATATCCGCCGGTTCATCGGCTCGAGTCTTTGCGCGGGCACGAAAGGACAGCAGCCAGTTCGAAGTTGTTTCAATCATCAGAGTGCATCTTCCGCCTTAGTGGGACCGTCAGGCGCTCGTATCCGAAATGTACCCGGATCCCAGCCAATTCCCGAAGGCGCGTGGCGTTGTTGCACGGATAGGGTTGAAGATCGGGTACTCTGGGACAGATTGCTGAAAGGCTGCCCCTTCCATGCCGAACAAGCACAACGCTCCGCGCCGGCACCACATCCCCAAGATGAAGTTTAGGGTGAAAAACTGAGCAGAGTACGATGCGGGTCTTCGGCGTCGAGGCAGTCTGACGCTATGGGTCACAGCAGAAGTACTGGACGGCTGGAATGCGGCACGTCGGACGACCCCTGGCGGGCAATCGGTCTATTCCGAGCTTGCAATCGAGACAGGCATGATGCTGCGAATGGCGTTTCACCTGGCGTTGCGTCAAACCGAGGGGCTGATGGGTTCTATCTTAGGCTTGCTGGATGTGCCACTGAGCACGCCTGACCACAGCACCTTGAGCCGAAGGGCAAGGACCATGGAGTCAATCTCCAAGGGCTGTGTCCTACCTGATGGACCAATCCACTTGTTGATCGACAGCACGGGGCTGAAAGTCTTCGGAGCCGGTGAGTGGCTTCAGGAAAAGCATGGCGCAAAGGCGCGTCGCACTTGGAGAAAGTTACATCTGGCCGTGGATGCCGACTCCGGAATGATCATGGCCTCTACCCTGACCGGGAACGATGTCGGAGACCCTTCGCAAGTGGCGCCGCTGCTGGATCAGATAGAGGCGACAATCGCCAGCGTCACGGCTGACGGCGCTTATGATGGGATGCCAACCTACGACGTGGTGGCTGGTCACGGAGAAGATGTTCGAGTGATTATCCCGCCTCATGTGACAGCGGTACTCAGTGTCGAGGCCGAGCACAACCCATCGCAGCGAGACCTGCACATTCTTTCGATAGCCGCTCGAGGAAGGCTGGGCTGGCAAGAGGAGACCGACTACGGCCAGCGGGCTCTGGTTGAAACCGCGATGGGCCGATACAAGGCCATCATCGGTCCTTGCCTGCGAGCACGAAGCTTCTCTGGCCAGAAGGCCGAAGCGGCCGTCGGTGTGGCCGTCCTCAACCGCATGCTCGACGCGGGCCGCCCGGACTCCGTCCGCCGTCTAAACATCGCCGCGTAAATCTGCTGAGAAGAGGGAAGCTCGGCCTTCGCTCGATCCATGCAACAACGCGGCGCTCATCGGCGTCGATGAGTTCCAGCCGGTTATTCCTTGGCGAGTTGCGCTCCCGCAGAGCTCACCTCCGCTTCACCGGCCGCGCTCAGAATGCGATAAAGTGATCTTGCCGGTCGAGAAATTTGCAGCGAACGGCGAACAGAGTCTTAACTGTTTGTCTCACCCGAGGGGGCAGCCCCAAACCAGAGCTATGCCGGGCATCGAAAACGCTGTTCTATGCGTGGCCATGAGTCGCCGGTTGACTTAAGCCATAAGCCTCCGTAACCGATCGCCAAAGGATAGATTCCTGCTCGAAGGTTGAAAGTCGTGCAATTGCCGAGCGGACGGTATTGACCCAACGGTCGTAGGTCGACGCCAGCAGTACGATCGGCCAGTCTGAACCAAACATTAGGCGCCGCGGCCCGAATGCTTCGAGCACCGTATCGATATACGGGGCAATCATCTCCGGGGTCCACCGATTCCAATTCGCCTCGGTGACTACGCCCGAAAGCTTGCAATAGACGTTCGGCCGCCGCGCGAGTTCGAGAAGATCGCTGCGCCAAGTGGCAATGGACCCGTCGCGGATACGCGGCTTGGCGATGTGATCTAGAATGAAGACCTGTTCGGGATGACGGTCGACGAACGTAATCGTCTGCGGAAGGTGCTCCTCGAAGATAAGGAGGTCGTACGTCAGCCCGAGTGCGCGAAGCGCCGCGATCCCTCTATTGAAGTCCTCTCGGAGAATGAAGTTCGGGTCGGGCTCATCGTGAATGGGATGACGCACTCCTCTGAGCTTTGGCAGGTCTGCGAGCTGCTCCAGTTCTCTTTGGGCAGAGAGATCGGTCAGATGCGCCCATCCAACGACTCCCAATATCACGTCATCGCTCGCGGCCAGCGAGGCGAGCCACCGCGTCTCCTCTGCGGTGCGCTCCACCTCTATGACAACAGTTCCAGTAATCCCGGACGCAGCGGCCACTTTGTGCAGGTCGTCCAAACCGATATCACGGCGAAGGCTACTCATCTCCTCTGTCATCCAGGGCTGACCCGGGTCTCGATTGCGCCAGAGGTGATGATGCGCGTCGATGCAATAGTCTTGGCGTACGGAGCTATCCATCTCGTACCTCGAAGGTTCAGGCTTCGGCGTTGACCTTCAGATCCGTTGAAGCCCCCGGATCTTGTGGCGTACTGTAAACTCCGGCCGAAACCTTGGCAGGGTGAACGAAGTGCTTCCGAAGATGAGGAATATGCTCGAGGAATGCAACTTCGTGATCGAGCGCAATATGGTTGAAGAACATCAGGTGCTGATGCATCTGCCCCATGTCACCGACATGAGGAACGACGGGGCGATTGAATAATTTCGCCATGAAACTCACTGTCAGAAACTCGCTTATCCCTGCTACACGAGTGCAATCTACCTGGATAAACGACAGAGCGCTTGACTTCAGAAAGTTCTTGAACAGAACTCGATTCGAGATGTGTTCGCCAGCAGCGATCTTGACCGGAGCAATGGCCTCCGATAGTTCGACATGCGCAAGCAGGTCATCCGGATGGGTTGGCTCTTCGATCCAGAGGGGGCTGAACTTTGAAAGCTCGCGGCACATTCGCAGTGCATCAGGAAGATTCCAGTGCTGATTCGCATCGAACATGATGGTTTTGTCGTTGCCGGCAAGTTCGCGGAGCATCGCAGCGCGGCGGAGGTCACGGCTTTCCTCCGCTGACCCTACCTTCAGCTTGAATGCGTAGAATCCCTGGTCGAGCGCGCATTTCGTGAGCTCACGAACCTTGTCATCGCTGTAGTCCATCCAGCCAACGGAAGTGTCGTACCCAGGATAACCGGTTTGGAGGATACGCTCGCGCGAAGCACGCGAAGCTTGTTTCTCGCGCAGCATATCGATGGCGCGCTTTTCATCGAGAACGTCTTCCACATACGACAGGTCGAGAACGCGAACGAGTTGCTCTGGCGAAAGGTCGAGGAGAAGTTTCCAAAGCGGAACCCCGCGGCTCTTGGCCCAAAGATCGAAGCAGGCATTCGTAATTGATGCCAATGCTAGGTGCACGACTCCCTTATGGGGCCCAAGCCAGCGCAGCGAGGGGTGATCTGCCATTTCGCGGCTGAAGCGACCGAAATCCGCCATGAGGTCTTCTATCGAAGTACCAACGAGCCTTTCACTGAGTAACTCGATTGCTTTGCAAACGACCTGGTTTCCTTGACCAAGCGTTAGTACAATTCCCGTCCCTTGAAGACCGCCGTCTGTTTTGAGACGAGCGACCGCAAAGCAATATTCGGCAGTTTCATGAATGGAATCCGATCCAGCGCCGGGCGGCAATGGGAAGCGTGCGTCGGAGGTCGAGACGGATTGAATTATGAAGTCATGCATTATGTTCCATTCCGGCTATCGTCTGTAGCCAAGTTCGGCTCCGCCACTGACCGGCAAAATGCATCCGGTAATGAAGCGAGCCTTTGAAGAAAGGAGAAAGACCGCGGCGTCTGCGATAACGTCGCCGCGAGGGCAGTAACCAAGCAGGTGAATGTCATCGAGGTATTGCCGGATGCCTTCCGGTTCTTCCTGCTCCGCGCACCACTTTTCGAGCATTGGAGTCCAGGCACCGGCCGGGCAAACTGCGTTAACACGAATCTGGTACCGTGCATAGTCAGCGGCCATTGCCTTGGTGAGTGCAATCATGGCACCCTTACTGGCGACGTAGGCAGCGTGGTTTTGCTGGCCGATCAGGCCGACCATACTGGCTGTATTGAGAATGGAGCCCTGGCTGGCGACTAACGCATCAAACGCAAACTTTGTCGTCCAAAACACGGACTTCGTGTTGACCTGTTGAAGCTGATCCCACTCCTCTTCCGTCGTTTCATGGAGCGGTTTTGAAGGACTGACGATACCAGCGTTATTGTGTACGGCATCGATATGCCCGAACTGTTTGAGCACAGCCGTCATCGCGGCTTGAACCGCCTTGCCGTCAGAGACGTCAGCCCGGAGTGCGATGGCGCTGCCTCCCAACTCGGTCACAGTGCGTTCGGCAGACTCCAGATTGGTGTCCAGAATCGCAACAATGGCGCCATCGCGAGAGTACGCAATCGCGCACTCCCGTCCGATGCCGCTCGCACCCCCAGTCAGCACGATTACCTTATCTTCAAGGTTGGTTGTCATGGGGAATCCAGTTCTTGTTAGCGGTGTTTGCAAAGCGGCCAATGGCTTTTCGAACGTAGTGCTCAGCAAGCTCAGCCTCGCCTTCAGCAATAAGGTCTACGATCTTCTGGTGGGCTTCCACATCCTTGTCCCATGTGGAGACTCCTTGCTTGCTCGCCGACAGCCTCAACCGAAAGAACGCAAAAAAAGGAAGCAGAATACGTACCGCGTGTTCCTCGAGATGAGGGTTGTCGGCGAGTTTGCACAACTGCAGGTGGAATTTGAGATCGCTGTCGACCAACTCGTCTGCGTCGTTCTCGGCTGCGGCCGTCCGCATGCGCATAACAATCGAGTTCAACTCCGATACATCGGGACGAGAGAGGGCAGCCTGGTATGCGGCGAGTCCTTCCAAAGCTCCCCGTACTTGGTAGAGTTGAACAACGTCCTTCTCGCTGAGGTTAATCACTCGCGCGCTCTGGCCCGATTCCTTGGTGACGAAACCGTCTTTTTCCAAGATGTTGATTGCTTCACGAATGGAGGCTTGAGCTACTCCGAATTTCTGCGCCCACACCCTCTCGACGATCCGCTCACCAGGCGAGAGCGAGCCATTCACAATTTCAGCCAGGAAGCGGCCTGCAAGACCATCTTTCAAGAGCTCTTCCGAAGAGGTTCGAGTTGGACTAGCCATAGTTTGAGCGCTCACAATGTTCGAAATGGATGATATGCAACCGACGCTTGGGTCGTCAACTAAGAATTTTGAGCAATCAACATGACTTTCCAAGGTTCATCGTGACTCGATTCATCTCGGCCCTGGCGACGATCAAAGTCCGAAATCGGACAGGAGGAGATCGGAGAAGAGTTGAGACTGTCGAGTATAAGTATGTGTATTATGAATAATGTAGAGGATACATATTCTAAATGATCCACCAGGTCAATAAAGCGGGTGCTGGCCGCATACAGAAGGCTCCCCCAAGTATTTCGAGCGCTCATAACAGCCCAGGATTTCATCAACCACTTGTTTGCGTAAGAGTAACATGTTTAGAATGTGCATTAAAAAAAAGATATTGACAATTAACCCGCAATTTGTCTATTGTTTCGATTCTGTGAGCGCTCACGCCGCATGTAAGGTGCCGAAAGGAAGCCAAATGCCTACACTTCGGAGCCAAACAAATTTCCAGTCGCGGATCAGGTTCTGCTTTCGAGATCTTGTCCGACTCCAATGGCCACCGCTCATGCATGACTTTGTCATCCCTGGTTTTATCCAGGCAGCTGCACAATCTGGAGATCGAGCAAGCGGGTTGTCCTGGATCAAGATGACGCAGATCGGCAAGGAAACACCGACGGAAGAGACGAACGGTAGCAGAACCGTCCGCCGCGTACAAGTATCCATTGCTGTTCCGTTCGCGTTGGGCAGCAGAGGCTGAACCACGAGGATAGTTTTGCCTCGTGCAGTGTTAACGTTTACAAACATCTTTAGGAGGCAGTATGTTGTTTTTCGAAAACTCTCGGACGAAGAGCGGTCTCTCAACCTATCTTCGCAGCCCAGATCTTGTCAAGTTGTTCGCTATGGCCTTTACCGTTACGATGGTCCTGCTGATGACCGTACGGCAGGGAAAGGCCCAGACCCTCTACGGCTCGATTGTGGGCGCTGTAACTGACGCTAACGGAGCTTTGATCCCGGGCGCGGCTGTCAAGGCAGTCCAGACCGAAACAAACGACACGCGCACCACAACAACCAGTGAGAGCGGCGTCTACCAACTCTCGACCGTTCCCGCCGGCACCTATAACGTTACGATTACCAAGACGGGCTTCCACTCCGTCGAATCCAAGGGTGTTGTGGTAACGATCAACGCCACCGCTCGAGTCGATGCAACACTTACCGTCGGCACTCAGACTGAGACGGTCACTGTATCGGCAGACACAGCCGTATTGGAGACCGATCGGATAGACGTGCACGCAAACATAACGTCTGAAGAACTGGAACAACTGCCTCAGCCCACGCGCACCTATGAGGGGATGTTGGGACTCCTACCGGGTGTCGCGCCACCGAATCCGCAATGGGCCGGTGGTGGTGGGACGAATAATCCAGACCGGTCAATGATCGTCAACGTCAATGGCACCGGCGCTAGCGGAACAGCAGTAAGCGTGGATGGTGTGGCCGCATATAACGCATGGGTCCAGTTCTACTCCACAGCCGTACCTTCCACAGACGCTATCGAGACTGTGAATACAGTGACGGCCAGTTCCGGAGCCGACCAGGGGATCATGGCCGGAGCCGGAATCCGCATCCAAATCAAGAGCGGCACCAATAACCTCCACGGCTCCGCTTACTGGACGAATGTCAACAATGCTCTCAAGGCTGAGCCTTACTTTGTCCCCTCTGGAACCAGAAAGCCAAAATATATTGACAACGATATGGGCGGCACGGTTGGCGGGCCGATCGTCAGGGACAAATTATTTTACTTTGCCAGTTACGAAGGTGATTTTCTGCGGGAGGCTGAAGGCGGTCAGTATTCTCTGCCAACGCCTCAAATGACCAAAGGGATCCTGGCATCGCCAACGCCAGTCTACGATCCGGCTACAGGCAATAGCGACGGAAGCGGGAGGACCCTCTTACCACAGGATGCAAACGGCAACTATATTATTTCGCCTCAGAGGATCGGCTTTGCGGCCTCAACTTTACTCGCTAACCTACCGTCAGGCGTACCGGACGGCGTGTTCACAAACAACCTCTACATCAACACTCCGTACCTTTTCGATCTTCAGAAGGTCGATTCGAAAGTGAACTGGAATGCAGCCTCCAAACTGAGCATAGCCGGCCGCTTCAGTACTTACCCATATAACAATCAGGTAGTGCCAGCGCTCGGAACCGTCCTTGGGCCTGGAAACGGATCTAATACCAACCAGCACGGCAGCATTTATTCCACCTCGGTGATGGCGACCTATGTGGCTACTCCTAACCTGGTGATCGACGGTGTCTTTGGATTCACCGCGACCAACCAGTATCTCTTCCCTCCGCTGTATACCCAACTGTACGGCGAGGACACTCTCAAGATTCCGAACTCAAACATCGGTCCACTACCCTCCGCGGGCGGCGTCCCAATGTTCCAGTTCAGCGGTGGCCTGAATGAATTCGGTTATGGTTACCCGGCGCTTTCCTACAAAGATCCGATTTTCCAATACACCGGCAACGTGACTTGGGTGAAGGGTAAACATAGCATTCGGGCCGGCATCGACATTATGCAACAGCACATGAACCACCAGGAAGTAACTCAGACCTACTTCAGTTTCACTGGCGGTCTCACCGGACTTTATTGCCCGACTGGAACCACGGATCCCCACTGTTCTGCTGGAACCCCAGCCATCGGCGAGTTCAACTCATTCGCGGATTTCCTTCTGGGCATGCCTCAGAGTGCTTCCAACAGTGAATTGACCGTGAACTGGGTCACTTTGCGGACCTGGACATTCGCTCCGTATTTCTCAGACACATGGCAAGTAACGCATAAGCTCACCGCGTATATCGGTACAGGATGGGATTACCTGCCTGAACCTACTCGCGGGAGTCGTGGCTTCGAGTATTACGATGCCAGCACCAACACGTATGAGCTCTGCGGTACCGGAAGCTATTCCGAAACCTGTGGATCTACTACTCAGAAGTACCTGTTTGCTCCAAGGGCGGGTTTCGCATACAGAGTCACGCCAAATACAGTCTTGCGCGCTGGGTATTCTCTTGCTCCGGAACAGATCAACGAGGTGCGCGACGGCCTCTACAATTATCCTCAAACGATTACCCAAACCCTCATCGGAGCGAACGGCAATGTCACCCCGACCCAGATGCCCAATGTGGCTGACGGCTTCCCGCTCCTCCCCATACCGACTGCAACATCCTCGGGCGCCCTTCCGCTACCCAACGACATTGGCATTACCTGGCCTGCCAAGAATTTCAAACGCGGCTACTCTCAATCCTATAACTTTACGGCTCAGCGGGAGCTCCCCTGGAATCTTCTTGCGCAGGTGGGGTATATCGGTACTCTTACCGTGAACTCACATACACGGTACAACACCAACTACGGGCAGGTCGGAGGCGGACAAGCCAGCGAGGCTCTGAATCAAGCATGGGGAATCACCTCGGTAATGGACGAAGTCCGTCCCTTAGAACACATGAACTACAAATCCTTGCAAGCCCAGCTCCAAAAGCGGTTTGATCACGGTCTCCAGTTCATGGCGAGCTACACCTTGTCAAAGTGGATGGGTATTTGCTGCGATGAGCAGGGCGACGACAACATGGAGATCCTCATTCCACAGTACTTTAACTTGAATCGGGCTTTGATGCCCGATGACCGTACGCACAACTTTGAATTGAGCACTATTTACGAATTACCCTTTGGTAAGGGCAAGCAATTTGCCACTAGCGGTGTCGGCTCAGCTATTGCAGGGGGATGGCAGACCAACTGGGTTCTTTCACGTTACTCCGGCTCGCCGTTCTCAATTACGGCTCCGGGCGCCTCGCTTAACGCTCCTGGCAACAACCAGATGGCCAATCAAGTCAAGTCGAAGGTAGCAATCAATGGTGTGCATCTCAGTACTTCGCCGTATTTCGACATCAGTGCGTTTGCACCTGTGACCACGGCAGCGTTCGGCACGGCAGGATGGGACTCTCTCCGCGGTCCCGGATACTTCAATGTTGATTTTAGCCTTTTCCGCAGCTTCCCAATTAGGGAAAACCTCAAGATGCAATTTCGCGCAGAAGCTCTAAACCTCGGGAACCACCCGAACTTCAGCAATCCAGACGGCGGCGTGACCGACGGGGCGCCTTCGCTCAATACGCAGGGCCATTTGGTGGGGTTCGGCACAATCAACAGCACCAATGCCGGAAGCCGCCTCATTGCCGAGCGATTCTTTAGACTTGGCATGAAGCTCATCTTCTAAACGAAGTATCACCCGATTGACCTTTTGCGGGCATCTCACGATGCCCGCATTTGCTTGTGAACTAAACAGAACCCACTTATTCGAGATGTTGGAATAAACTCGGGGGAGGATAAAGACCTGTTTAATCGTAGCTGCGAGGAATTGCTGTCGCTTACAAGCTCAGAGGACAAGGGAGGTAGAGCAACGTATGTATCCTCTTGACCGGCTCTTGCGATTCATACTTTCGTACGTTGTGAAGAGGGCGGATCTGAGACACCTGACAATTGCGGCGATGGTTCTTTTCTCTCAGGTTTCCTTCCAGGGACAGGCGACAACTCAACTGCTCTCAACGATCACTCCGCAAAATGCAGTGGAGGAAGCACACAAGAACATCGAACTCGGCAAAGAGAAGGAGGCGATCGAGTCGCTCGAGCAGCTGGCGAATGTCCATCCTGTCGCACCTGGAGTGAATCGGGAATTGGGGATCGCCTTCTACAGGACAGGAAGACTCACTGAAGCGGAAGAGAGCTTTGCCGCCGCAATGAATGACGACCCGAACGATGCAGAGTCCATTCAGATGCGCGGTTTGACGGTATTTAGACTTGGACGATTTAGCGACGCGATACCGTATCTTGAACGGGGACGGCAGGCAACGCGTCCTTCCGATATCGATGCAAATTACGTCCTTGGTCGGTGCTACCTGGAGGCTTCAAGATATGACGATGCCCGGGTTGCGTTCGCGAATCAGTACGGTTTGGCGCCAGACTCGGGCGCGGCATACTTGTTAATCGCACAAATGCTGGTAATCCGCGAACTCCCTGAGATTGCTGCGACTAATGCGCGCAAAGCGTTGGAGTTGTCGCCGCATTTAGCACTGGCGCATTTTCTGCTTGGCAAGATCTTTCTGGCCAAGGGGGAACTTGACCACGCTTTGGAGGAATTTGAGGCAGAACGCGCGATCAATCCAGCGCATCCACAGCTTTACCAATTCCTCGGGGACTTGTACATCAAGGAAGGCAAGTTCGGCTTGGCCCAGCAAAACCTTACACGAGCACTGTCACTTGACCAGTCAAGCACGGAACCGTTCATTCTGATGGGCAGGCTGTTTCTGGCTGATGAAGACCCCCAGACAGCAAGCAGCTACTTAGAGCACGCGGAAAGCATGGATCCGAGTAATTTTATTACCCATTATCTGCTGGCGCAAGCTTACAGAAGTATGGGAAAGACGGATGAGGCGAAGAAGGAGTTTGACCTCGTTGCGAAGATGCACTCTAGTACGCACTAGGATGTCACGTCAACTGTGCATTTAATGATCCTGGATCGACATCATGAAGACATCGTGAATTTGTCGAATGCAGGGTATTTTTCGTTGGAATCCAGCTTACATGCGAGGATGAGGAATCGAATACGATGAAGACGACACGAAGAGAGTTTCTTCAAGCTTCAGTTATTGCGTCACTTCCTTCTGTGCAATCCGCATTTGGAATCAATGGAGCGGTTCAAGCTGAGACTGCTCCGGAGAATGAAACGCTCGATGCGTTCGCAATTGCGGGCAAACACGTGATCAGTCGCGAGATCGCTGGTCCAACCTATTTTGAAGGGATGTTGCTCGGAAACGGCGATGTGGGTGTCTGCGCCGTAGTGCGCCCCGATGCATTAGGCATCCATATTTCAAAGAGCGATTGCTGGGATATTCGTGTCAGTGAGGACTCCGAGAAAGATGTAGTTCCTTTTGCGGAAATTGTGAAAATGTGGCAACGTGCGAGCGACGAAGCGAAACTAAATGGGAATCCCAATCAGTTGAGCCTCGAGTCCAGTATCCCATTCTTCAGGGAGTATTCCGAGAAGGTTGGAGCCTCATATTCAAAGCCGTGGCCGCGCCCGTGGCCCTGCGGGACCGTTTGGTTGACATGGGATCCTCGATGGGTTGAAGTTGGGCGTTACACGCTAGATCCTTCTAATGGGTTGTTCACGCTGGAACTCAAGTCCACTGATTTAGCAGACACAGATCGCTTGGTCCAGCTTACAGCGTTCGTCGACTGGGATTCAGGACTGGTATCAGTTCGTAGCAGCGCTCCCGTTGACCTTCTATCGGTGATCTACATGCCGCAGGTGGATGGGTTTCACGCCGGTCCGTTTGATCCTGGTCACACCGACACAGAACCTGGGCAACTTCCTCCGCCGGAAGTAGATTACCGCGTAAGTGATGGTTTTGCTGAATTCTCTTGCTATCAGTATTTCCCAGCCGTGGGACCAACGAAAGGGCAACCGATTTCGCCTAAGTCCGACAAGGACCGGAATTTCTCGCTATGCGGCCGGATTTCTGGAAAGTGGACACACTCGGAAAAGGGAATCGCGAAAGAGGTGTCGTTCAGCCCGAAGCAAAGTCAGCCGATTCGACTGGATGTTTTAGTTGCCACGCCTCGTGACCTGCTGCTGAAGCGGTTGCTGCGTGAAGGCAATGGAGATCCAGCCATGGAGCCCTCACTTTCCATTTCCCAGGCACACACGTATGACCGTGAGGATCTCGAAACACTCGCCTACACGAAAGCGCAAATTGCCGTACTCACCCGAATAGAGTTCAGCCAACTTCAGCAGAGTTCCGAGAGCCGATGGCGGGAATATTGGTCGCACTCGGCGGTTTCGTTCCACGATACGGAACTAGAGAAGATCTGGTACCACAACCAATATTTTCTTGCCTGTTGTTTGCGCAAAAACAAAACGGCTCCCGGACTTTTCGGAAACTGGTCCAGTGGAGATATCGGTAGCGCCTGGCACAGCGACTATCACTTGGATTACAACTGCCAGCAGGTGTATTTGGGAGTTTTCTCGAGTAATCACATCGACATGCATGCGCCGTATATTGAACTTTGCGAGAATCTGATGCCCATGTCAGAGAGATTCGCGCGTGACAGTTTCAATATGCCGGGAGCGTTTTTCCCAGTGTCGGCCTATCCTGTTCCCAGTCAGGTCGTCCCATACCCGGTTCCACCGTGGGGATATCAGATTTGCATGACTCCATGGGCAGTTCAGAGCCTTTGGTGGCAGTTCCTCTTTACACAAGACGAGTTGTACCTCCGGCGCGTTTATCCCATCATGCGTGCCGCGGCACGTTTTCTCTCAGCCTATGTCAAGAAGGGAGATGATAATCGCTACCATATCACTCCTTCAGTCTCTTCGGAGAATTGGGGATTCACGGTCGACTTCCAGCTCAATAAGGACTGCATCCTCGATTTGGCGCTCACCCGTTTTCTGCTCAACGCTATGGTTGAGGCATCTACCATTCTTGCGACCGATACTGAAGAGCGGACTCGATGGAGCGAGATTAGGGACAACCTTGCACCCTATCCGGCAGCCAAGGGGCCCTACGGCGAAGTGTGGCTTGATATAGCCGGCGCTCCCGTGGAGCATATCTATAACGTTCCTATAACACTCGCGCCGATCTTTCCAGGAGAACAGGTCGGTCTAGGAAAAGGCGAGGAACATCTGGAGATCGGGCGTCGAACCGCACGCACAATTCGGCTTGAGGGTGGCAACGACTTGGTTTCTCAATCGCTAATCCGTGCTCGGCTCGGAATGCTCGACCTGAAATGGTTCAAGTCCCAGGTAGAGTACGGAATGCTACCTGATGGAGTGTCGAATGACCGAGTACGGCAGTCTGGAGGCCGCTATGGGATATCCACGGATTTCGATTTCATGATGCGCATGGGGCTCTGGTGCGAAAACTTCGCTGTTCCCGAGGTGCTGAACGAATGTATGCTGCAAAGCTACACCGGCGTGATTTGTCTGTTTCCAAATGCCGAGAACCTAGGTCCCGTGCGATTCGAGAAGCTACGGGCCGCAGGAGCCTTTCTTATTAGCGCTTCACACGACGGGAAATCCGTTGTTCGACTGAAGATCTTGAGTGAAAAAGGTAGGACGCTTCGATTCGTCTCTCCGTGGGCAGGAAGAAATGTGCAGATTGTTCGGGAGAGGGATGACAGACCGATCTCCCACACTTTGGACAGGGATGAAATCACTGCAAAGACAGAGGCGGGGGAAACCTATTTGATTGCGCAAGCTTAATCGCAATGCAATCCGTCAGGAGGAAGATATCCGGCAAGAAAGAGTTCCGGGTCCTGACGGCTCAGAATTGGCACAATCCATCTTATGTTGTTCAACTTGTAGATTCTTGACCGAGGAGAACATTCTAATTTTCCTGGGAGTCCTCTCTCATCTCAGCGGGCGACCTCATCGTTCGCAAATGGCGGCGATCACGGCGGACTCTCGCGTGGATGCTAGAAATTCTCAGGCGTAGTGTCGGTAGGGGTTGTTCTGGGCGATAAATTGCTTTATCGATGTTTCGCCAAATCACTTGAGGTGCAGAATGCATTCGTTGGTAGATTCACTATCAGCGGTTCCGCGCTTTTCAGTTCGGGCATCGGGACGCCTCTATGAGTATCTACATCGGTCAACCCCGTTTGGGGACAAATTGGGAGACTTTATTTGCGTCATATGCTCCGCCCTTGACACAAATCGGATGTGTAGGCGGCATGAATGGGAAGTGGACACCGGCAGTGGCATGTCTGACTGATTCGTGATCAGTCAGACTTTCAGAAAAACCCCAGCATTCACGGCCTAATTCGAGCCCTGAGTGTGCCAAATGTGTGCGAGAAATCCACCGCCAGCATCCGGTGATACTCGGCGCGATGGTCAGCCAGGCCAGGAAACCCCGTCTGCTCCATCAATTGCTCCTCGCTCCAGAAGTGCGTGCGCGTGGGCTCGCTGCCCAGGCTATATTGCGTCCCGACTCCGCGGCACAAGCAAACAATTCCTTCCGATCCCTCAATAGGCGGTGCGCGATATTGACCATTTTTCAGGCCGCAGTCTGTTCAATGATCGAGATTGTCGGGGGAAAGCGGCCGGACGACGACTCGAATGTATCGCGAAAGCCAAATTCACGCACGCCCCATGCCGCCAGGCGCATTAGGCAACCGCTTTGGGCAAGCGTCGTCGTTCTACTGGGCCTTGGGGGTCACCCAAATCCGGCCATAGAGGGTCA
>PLOG01000166.1 GCA_003142935.1 Acidobacteriaceae bacterium | reverse complement strand
CGCTGCATCAGGCCGCCGGCGGAGGCTATCCCGGCGAGACCATTGAAGCGCTTTGGAGCCTTGTCTGGCGCGGCCTCGTCACCAACGATTCGCTTCACGCCCTCCGCGCCTACATTGCCCGCCCTGAAAGCGCTCGCGCCCCCCGCCGCCTGCAAACCGGTACGGTTTTCCGTTCCCGCAGGACAACGCCACCCACCGCTCAAGGCCGATGGTCGCTGCTGCCGCTGCGTTCGTCGCAGGGAAGGGAAGTCATGCCCACAGCCACCGAGGCCAGCCACGCTCTGGCCCTGCAACTGCTCAACCGCTACGGCGTCCTGATGCGCGAGTCGGTAGCTGCGGAAAATGTCCCCGGCGGCTTTAGCGCCGTCTACGATGTGCTGAAAGCCCTGGAAGAGAGCGGCCGCATTCGCCGCGGCTATTTTGTCGCTGGCCTTGGCGCCACGCAGTTTGCGCTTCCCGCCGCCATCGACCTGCTCCGCCAGTTGCGCACCGCACCGCCTGAAGAGAAGCCGGAGTTCGTGCAACTAGCCGCCACAGACCCCGCCAATCCCTACGGCTCCGTTCTGCGCTGGCCCGACCTTCCCGTGGCCGATGAAGACGCGGAATCCGCGCCGCGTATCCTCACCCGTGCGGCCTACGCCGAGGTAATTTTGCGCAATGGCCAGTTGGTCGCGTGGCTTCGCCGCGGCAATCCGAACATGCTCGTCTTTCTTCCCGCCGAAGAGCCGGAGCGCTCGCAGACCGCCGCGGGCCTTGCCCATTTTCTCTGCTCACGCGGTCAGGAAAAGATGCGCCTCAGCAGCCATCAAGGCGTGCTCATCACCACCATCAACGGCCAGCCGGTGGCCGCGCATCTCATGGCCCGCTTCCTCATGGATGCAGGTTTCCATCCCGGACCGCTCGGCATGCACCTGCGCCGCATTCTACTGCCGATTGAGCAACAGGCGCCGAGGCCGCAGCCCGGCAAGTTACAATGAACGCGAGATAGCCCGGTAAATGCGGGTATGCTTCACCAATCTTCTCTTCAGTTGTCCGGAGTCTGCACCGGCTCTGAGTGGCCGGCCCTGGCCGGCGATGATTGCCGACTTCAGGAAGCTTGCGTTCAAGGATGCCTATGACAGATGCTTTGCGAATTAATGTCGGCTGTGGTAAGACGCCGGTGATGGGCTGGAGGAATTTCGACAATTCCCCAAGCTTGCGGTTAGCTTCGGCGCCAATGCTCGCGGGCATCCTTCAGACATTTAGATTACTCTCCGAGCCACAGATGGCTTTTATTCGATTCGCCCGCGAGAATCCAATCGAATACGGCAATGCCACGAAGCGACTTCCGGTTCCGGACGCCTCGGCCGATGTTCTTTACAGTTCCCATATGCTTGAACATCTTGATCAGCAAGATGCGCTCTCGTTTCTGAGGGAAGCCAAGCGAGTACTCCGCCATGGTGGCGTAATAAGGCTTGCGGTTCCCGATATTGAGTTGAAGGTTCACCAGTATCTTGAGACGAAAGACGCCGATGCTTTCATCCAATCGACGCTATTGACCTCGCAACGTCCAAGGACATTGGGGGCACGCTTGATATTCCTTTTTGTGAGGCCGTCGTATCACTTGTGGATGTACGATGGGAAATCTCTTTCCCGCCTGCTCGAATCTCAAGGATTTGCAAATCCGCAAGTGGTCAAGGCCGGTGAAACCCGGATCAGCGATCCCTCCCCTCTCGATCTTTGCGAACGGGCAGAAGATTCGGTCTATGTCGAAGCCATAAACCCGTGATCCTCTCGCGAATCTCTCCATGGTCCAAGCAGCTCGAACTTTCGAACAGAGAAGCCTTAGAGACGATGGCCCGGAAAAGGGGACCGAAATAGACCAAGTAGGATGATCGGCCAAACCATAGTCCAGCCGGGCGGTCAGAAGCGTACAATCTAAAGAAAAAAGTTCGCATTGAGGGAACCCGCTGCCTGAAGGCGACACCATCTTTCGCACTGCGCGCGCGCTGGGCCGTGCCTTGGCCGGCAAGCCGGTCACGGTTTTCCGCTCCACCTATCCATTGCTCACCCGCTTCAACGACGACTCGCCGATTCCCGGCCAGCTTGTGGAGCGCGTCGAGGCCCGCGGCAAATGGCTGCTGATTCATTTCTCCGGCGGCGGAACGCTTGCTACTCATATGCTCATGAGCGGTAGTTGGCACATCTACCGGCACGGCGAGCGCTGGCAGCAGCCGCGCACCAATATGAGAATCGTACTTGAGAACAGCGACTACATTGCCGTTGGCTTTCGCGTGCCGGTGGCCGAGATGCACACCGCACAGTCGCTCGCGCGCGACCGCAGAATTCCGAATCCGGAGATCGACGTCCTCAGCCCGGTCTTCAACGCAGCCGCAGCCGCGCGCCGCGTGCAGGCGCACGCCAGCGAAGAGATCGCCGACGTGCTGCTGCACCAGGAAGTGCTGGCCGGCGTGGGCAACGTCTTCAAGTCGGAGATTTGTTTTGTCACCGGCATCAATCCATTTTGCAAAGTCGCCGCGCTCAGCGAGGAGCAAGTGCTGGGCGCGATTGCCGCCGCGCAAAAACTCGTTGCCGCCAATGTGCTGGAGAATTCCGGAGACACGATCGTCACCTATGGAGGCCGCAAACGCCGCACCACGCACGAGTCCGATCCCGGCGCCAGCCTGTGGGTTTACGGGCGAAACGGCGAGCCATGCCGCCGCTGCGGCGAGCCGGTCCGGCGCCGCATCCAGGGCCCAGATGTACGCGTAACCTTCTGGTGCGAGTGCTGCCAGCCCATGCCCGACGGCACGGAAATTGACGGATGATTTACGCTTGACTCACTTCTCGCTCTTGCCCAGTCCGAAGATTTTTTGAAGAAAATTGCGCCGATCGGCCGGATGGTCGCACGTGACAATCGGCGCGGTGCCATCGAGAAACGCCGCGTCGTAGCTGTCCGGGCAGGTTTCGTCGCTCAGCAGGTTGCTCACCTTGTCGATCTGCACAATCTGGACGCCATCCGGCGCCGTGAACTCGTTGGTGTCGGAGTACTGCGGCAACAGCACGGCCTTCTTCATGAACTCCGCCCAGATGGGTGCGGCGGCATCTGCGCCTTCAATCTTCAAGTCGGTGTAGTCGTCGTTGCCCACCCACACAATGCAGAGCAGGTTGCTGGTGAAGCCGGCGAACCAAGCGTCGTGGCTGGTGCCGGTTTTGCCCGCGGCGGGAGAAGTGAATCCCAGTGCGCGAACCTTTTCGCCGGTGCCGTGGTTGATCACGTTCTTCAACATGTCAGTGGTGAGATAGGCGACGCGCGGATCCAGGACCTGCCTCGATGTGGGGGCGTAATCGCTGATGACGTCGCCTGTAGGAGTCCGCACGCTGGCCAGCATCCATGGGTCAAGATGCACTCCGTTGTTGGCGAACACGGTGTATGCGCCGGCCATGTCGAGCGGCATTGCATCGTAGGAGCCAATGGCCACCGACGGAGTACCGCGCGCGTTCCTGATGCCTGCTTCGCGTGCCAGAGCCGCTACTTGATCGAAGCCCACCATGGCGGCAAGGCCGATGGTTGCGTTGTTCAAAGATTTTTGAAGTGCGTAGCGCGCCGTTACCTGGTCGTGGTATACGCCCTCCATGTTGTGCGGCGTGTACTCCTGGCCGCCTACGTCGTAGGTGGTCTGCTGATCGTTGAGCATGGTCACCTGCGAGAAAAGTTTATTCTGTCCCGGCAGCATTGTGCCTTGCACCGCCGTGTTAAAAGCCGCGGCGTAAACAAACGGCTTAAAGATGGAGCCTGTGGGCCGCTCCCGCACCGCATGGTTGAACTGCGAATCGCCGTAGTTGCGACCGCCTACCAGCGCCAGCACCTGGCCGGTATGCGGATCGAGCGCCACCAGCGCGACCTGGGGGTAAGGGTAGCTCTGGCCCAGCTTTTTGTCGCGCGCGTGCTTCTTGTCCACTTGTTCATCCACCACGTGGATGGTCGAATTGACGGCGACCGTGGCTATGCGCTGCAAGTCCGGATCGAGAGAAGTGTAGATGCGCAGCCCTTCGCGATTAAAGTCGCGATCGCCCAGCTTTTGCGTCAACTGATCGCGCACCAGGTCCACGAAGTAGGGAGCTTCGCCTTCGTCCATGCTGGCCTGAACCAGGTGCAGCGGCTCGGCTTTGGCGGCCTCGGCCTGCTCCTTTGTGATGGCTCCGGTTTCAACCATCGCATCCAGCACCAAGGCGCGGCGCTCCATGACCCGGTCCGCATGGCGAAAGGGATTCAAGCGGTTGGGGCTCTGGATGATGCCCGCCAGCAGCGCGCATTCCGAGAGGCTGAGCTGGCGCGCGTCCTTGCCGAAATAGGCTTGCGCCGCCTCGCCGAACCCGTCAATTGAAAAGCTGCCCCGCTGTCCGAGGTTGATCTCGTTGGCGTACATCGCGAAAATCTGCTGCTTGGTGAAGCGGTGCTCCAGTTGGAAGGTGATCAGGATCTCGATCAGCTTGCGCTTGATGCGCCGTTCCGGCGTCAGAAAGAATCCGCGCGCCAATTGCATGGTCAGCGTTGAGCCGCCCTCGGTCCAGCGGTGGCCCGGCTTGATGTCGTTGAGCATCGCACCCATCATGCGGATGTAGTCCACGCCGCCATGCTCGAAGAAGCGCCGGTCCTCGATAGCGACTACCGCGTCCACCAGGTTCTTGGGGATCTCGTCGTAGGTAAGCAGGCGGCGCTTGGTGCGGTTGGCGTCTTCACTGAGCCCGGTGATAAGCAGCGGCTCCAGTTCATAGCTGGACAACGGCTGGCCATGATCGTCGCTGATCGAACTGACCGCGCCGCCGCCGATGTGAATGGTCGCGGCATCCTCTGCGTGAAACGACTGCGGGCCCGGCCGCACACTGATGGTCTGCACGCCTTCGCTGAACGTTCCCAGTTCAGAGGTCTGCGATGCGCCGTCGCCCGAGTAGCCGGCCTCGCGCAGTTCATCGGCGATAAGGTGAACGGAAAACTTCTGCCCAGGACGAACCTCGCGCGGCGCGGCAAAAATTTTGGCGGTATTCGCAAACAGCGGCTCTTTCAGCCGCGCATCCACAATGCCCTGGTACTTGAAGTAGTAGTAGCCGCTGAAGATAAGGAACAGGAACCCGCAAACCGCAAACGTCCCAAGCGCAATGAGCAGAACCAACGTTGGCACCGGATGCTTCCCCTTGGGCATTGCGAACCTGATCTTCAACGCCATCGCTGCTCCTTTGTAGCTTCTAGCCGCTAGCCTCTAGCTTCTAGCTCTGACCTGCCAGGGCAGGCATTATTCGTAGACCAATGCTGCTATTGTCAGCCGGGCCTTTCAAAGCTAGAAGCTAAAAGCTAGAAGCTAGAAGCTGTTTCTTACTCTCCAACCGCTGTCAGCAGCGCATCTTCCTGGACACGCTCTTTCACCAGCGCCACCGCTTCATTCAACTTGACGTCCACGCTGGTTGCCGTGGCCCGCGTCACCAGTTCCACCAGACCCTCGGCGGCCTTCTTGCCCACGTTGATGCGGTAAGGAATGCCCACCAGGTCCGCATCCTTGAATTTGACGCCGGCGCGCTCGTCTCTGTCATCCAGCAGCACGTCGAGCCCAGCTGCTTCAAGCTCCGCAGCAAGCGCTTCGCCGGTCTCCTTCAGCAGAGCATCGCCGATGTTTGTCACCGTCACCACCACGGTGAAAGGCGCAATCGAGGCCGGCAGCCAGAATCCGTTTTTGTCGTTCGACTGCTCGATGGCCGCGGTAAGAATGCGCTCGATCCCGATGCCGTAGCTGCCCATGATCGGTGTTACTTCCTTGCCGTTCGGGTCCAGCACCTTCGCGCCCATGCTCTCGGAGTATTTGTAGCCGAGCTTGAAGATGTGGCCGATCTCGACTGCTTTGCCAACAACGAGCTTGCCCGCGCACCCATCGACCGGACAGCTTTCGCCCTCGTTCACGCTGCGGATATCGGCGGCGAGGGTCCACGAGAAATCGCGGCCCGGCACAACGTTGCGCAGGTGGTAGTCCAGCTTGTTCGCGCCTGCAACCAGGTTCTTTCGGCCTTCAAGAGATTTGTCGACCACCACCGTCAGGCCGTCTTCCAGCGGCTTGGCGTCGGGCTTCAGTCCGACCGGTCCAAGAAAGCCAGCCGGTCCGCTGAAGTATTGCGTTAGCTCATCGGTCTGCATGGTGCGCAGTTCCACGCCCTTGGTCGCACCGAGCAGCTTGGTCTCATTCACCTGGTGGTCGCCGCGCAGAAAGGCCGCCACGCCGTGCCATGTGTCGGGCTCACCTTTAGCGCCGACCTTGCGCGCCATGTAGGCCACGCACTTGATATCCGATGCCGGCGAAATCTTGAAGAACTCGGCTACGTCGGAGATCGCCGCGCAACCCGGCGTCGAAACCAACTCCGGCGTGCCATCGCCGGTCGTCTCCATCTCAACAACTGGATCGAGCCGCGAGGTTGCTTTTTCAAGATTGGCGGCGTACCCGCACACCGGGCAGCTTGCAATCAGGTCCTCGCCCGCATCGGTATAGACCATGAACTCCTGCGACTGCGATCCGCCCATCGATCCCGAGTCCGCTTCGACGGCCACAAACTTCAGCCCGCAGCGCGTGAAAATCTTGCGGTAAACCGCATCGTGCAGGTCGAAGCTTTTGTCGAGGCCAGCCTTGTCGATATCGAACGAATAGCTGTCCTTCATGGTGAACTGCCGCACACGCAGCAGGCCCGACTTGGGCCGCGGCTCATCGCGAAACTTGGACTGGATCTGGTACCAGATCTGCGGCAACTGCTTGTAGCTGCGCAGCTCGTTGCGCGCAATCGTGGTCATGATCTCTTCGTGCGTCATGCCCAAGCAGAGGTCCGCGCCCTTGCGGTCCTTGAGGCGAAACATGTTGTCGCCCATGCCCGCCCAGCGCCCGCTCTGCTCCCAAGGCTCGCGCGGCAGTATACCGGGGAGATAAAACTCCTGCGCAATCTGGTCCATCTCCTCGCGCACGATACCGATGATCTTGTTCAGCGACCGTTGCCCGAGAAAGAGGTAGTTGTAGATGCCCGCGCCAAGCTGCCGGATGTAGCCGGACCGGACGAGAAAGCGGTGGCTGGCCACTTCGGCATCCGCCGGGGCCTCGCGAAGAGTGGGAATAAACAGTTTCGACCAGCGATGCATAGCGATGAGAGCGTACTTTCCCGCCCGCCATGGCGGACGCAAGACAATTTATCGACTGGATTTATTCTAAATGTTCGGGGGCGCGGTCCGAAGAGTCTCCCTTACGCGTCGTTCTCAGTCCGAGGCTCAAAAGACTCCGGCCAATCTTGCCGTCCATGGAGCACGGCGGCAATCTGCACCTCGTCGCCCTGAATTATGTAGGCTGCAACATAGGATGTGCCGGGAATGACCAGCTCCCGCGTTTCCGGTACACGCCCAGCCCTCCCGGAAAACGGAAAATCGCTGAGACGTTTGACCGCTCCCTTGATTTTCTCTGACACTTTGCGCGCTGCCCTGGGGCTGTCATTAGCGATGTATTCGCGGATTGATTCCAAGTCGCCGACCGCTGTGGAAGACCACTGAATCTTCACTTGGGCGCGGGCAACTCGTTTTCAGCGCCCCAACTATCAAGCCATTCCGTTACGCGCTCATTCGAGATTTTCTTTCCGGCGTCCAACTCGGCCAGGCCGGCGCGAATGTGCCTGTGTTCCACGCTATTGGGTGAAACGAGCGAGATCGTGCCGTTCCCGTTTGAAACCCACTCCACCGGCTCGCCCACAGGCAATGAGGCCTGTGCGACCAAGTCCTCGGGAATTTCGACGGAGAGCGTGTTCCCTACGCGAACGATGCGGGTCGTCATGCGACAGGCTCCTTGATGAGAATCATACCGCAAATCGGGTTTGCGGCCGTATATTGCCGTGAAGATCGCACGCGGAGGGCGAATGCCTACTCTGGAATGAGATATGGTTTCAGCAGTTCCTTCATGCCTTTTGAAAGAACTGGATAGTGGTATGGCTTGCCAACAAGCAAGGTCTTTGTTCCCCCTATTTGAGGGAGGACCTTCTTTAGCAAGTCGGCGTGATTGTACATATACCAGGGACCGTGTTCGCCATCCCTGAAGCAGATGTACAGGTCCTGATCTTCGTATTTTTTGTCGAAGGTCAACCGACTTTTGAGCTGCACCTTATGGAAGGTTTTGCCGTTACGGTCTTGCACAATGAAATCGGCTCCGTTCCAATCGTTACTCAGGCGAATGGTTACAAAGCCGAAATCGGCCAACACTGCGGAGACTTTTTGAAAGTTGTAGGCCTCTTGTTGGCGGCTGTTGAGATCCTTCTTATAGTCGATTTTCTTCTTGAATTCGATGGGCATTGATCCTCCTCGAACCGTACTATTCCCTGTTCCTAAATCAGTTCCACACCCCAAAGATCATGCAGATGCAACACGCCCTCGACCTTGTCTTCCGCCCCCACCACAACCAGCGAAGTAATCTTCCTCTCTTCCAGAATTGCCAGCGCCTTTGCAGCCAATTCATCCGCATGAATCGTCCGCGGCCGCGCATTCATTGCTTCGCCCGCATTTCGTCCCAGCGCCGCGCCGCCCTCGCGCTCCAGCAGCCGGCGCAGATCGCCGTCGCTGATCACCCCGCGCAGCCGCCCCTCCACCTGCACCGTCGTCATCCCCAGCTTCTTCGATGACATCTCGAAAATCACATCGGTCATCGGCGTCGAGGGCGCCACCACCGGAATCTCATCGCCTGCGTGCATCAGATCGCGCACCTTGGCCAACCGCTTGCCCAGCTTGCCGCCCGGATGCAGTTCGGCAAAATCCTCCGCGCGGAAGCCTTTGCGCAGGCTGACCGCAATGGCCAGTGCATCGCCCAGCGCCAGCATGGCCGTGGTGCTCGCGGTCGGCGCCAGATTCAGCCCGCAGGCCTCGCGCTCCACGCTGCAATCGAGAGCCACGTCGCTGGCCTGCGCCAGCGTCGAATTCAAATTGCACGAAAAGCTCACCAGCGCGTCGCCTTTTCGTTTCAGGGTCGCCAGCAGGCGCAGAATCTCTTCCGTCTCGCCGCTCACCGAGAGCGCCACAACGACGTCGCCGGGCATCAGCATGCCCAGGTCACCGTGCACCGCCTCGGCCGGATGCAGAAACAGCGCCGGGCTCCCGGTCGAGCTGAGCGTCGCCGCGATCTTCTGCGCGATGATGCCGCTCTTGCCCATGCCGGTGACTACCACGCGGCCGTTTCCCTGACCGCAGTTCAAGATCAGTTCGACGGCGCGCGCAAAGGGTTCAGCCATCGGCCCTTCCAGGCGCGTGGCCAGTGCTTCCAGCGCCGCGGCCTCGGTTCTGACCAGGGCCGCCGGCTGCAGCGCTCCCGCTTCACGATTGTTCGATTCAGGTTGGCTCATCGGCTTTTGATGTTAACAGTTTAAAGGCAGGGAATAGGGAACAGGGATCAGGGAAGACGGGCGGAGTAATTCACTCCTGTTTGCTGTCCCGTGTTCACTCACCACTATTTTGCCTCGTACAATGGAGAGGCAGAGGTCAATTTCCTTGAAGCGCAACACCGTCGTTCTCTTCGCCGTTCTTTTCATTCTGGCCATCTTTGGCTGGGCGGGCTGGGCCAACTGGGAGTATCGCCAGCAAGCCGCCGAAAAGCTGCTGGCCTCGGCCGCCAAGGGAGAGCTTGTGCCCGATGCCAACGGCGGCATGCCGAAATACCTGTCGCCGTTCATGGACAAGACCGCGCCCGCCTTTACCCTTGAAGATCTAAGCGGCCGCAAGGTCTCGCTCGATAGCTACAAGGGCAAGGCCGTGCTCATCAACTTCTGGGCCACCTGGTGCGGTCCCTGCAAGATCGAAACCCCCTGGCTCATCGAGCTGCGCAACAAATACGCGAGTCAAGGCTTCGAAATCCTCGGCATCTCGACAGAAGGCGATGACCTGAACAAGGACGACAAGGCAGGCTGGGCCAAGGACAAAGCCGCCATCGCCAAGTTTGTCTCGGAAGAGAAGGTACCCTATCCAATTCTGATCGATGGCGACAGCCTCAGCCAGGCATACGGCGGTCTCGACGCCATGCCGACATCCTTCTTCGTCGACCGCAAGGGAACCGTGGTCGCCGCGCAAATGGGACTCACCTCCGAGAGCGACATTGAGTCCAATATCAAGAAGGCGCTGGGAGAATAAAGGCGTCTTTTGGCTTGCATGCGCAAGTCAGTAGTTCGAGCGGGTGCCCCAGGTCTCGATTCTGAGACCTGGGAATGTACAGGCTTCAATCAGTCCGGGAACACAGGCAATGACTAAGTCAATTACGAAGATCGGTTGTCTGGGTGGGGTCATCGTCCTCGCCGCGCTGTCAGCTCACAGCCAGACATTCAGTGCGCAGAGCCGCTCCCTCGCCAAGGCCGACGCCGTCCTCTTTCTTTTCCCCGAACAGGTCACCGTTCCCGCCGGAAAAGCGAGCCCCGTCACGCTGCATTTCCGTATCGCCCAGGGCCTGCATATCAACTCCCATACGCCAAGGCAAGAGGAACTGATTCCGACCAATTTCTCTATCCCGGAGGGATTTGGGGTGCGCTTGCTCGATGCCAGCTACCCCGTCGGCAGTGACTTCTCACTTCCCCTTGATCCCGCGACCAAGCTCAGCGTCTACACGGGCGAATTCACCATTGAGACGCGCATCGTCGCGGCATCCGGCAATCACCTGGTGGAGGGGAAGCTTCGCTATCAGGCCTGCGACAAAAACGAGTGCCTGCCGCCAAAGACGATTCCGGTGGCGATTGATGTGATTGGACAATAGCAGGGAACAGCCGCCTCCGTTCTCAAAAGAAATCGATTTTGAGGTAAGATTGTCTTACCATGCAGACCAAGGTTTCCACAAAAGGCCAAATCGTGATTCCCGGACCGGTGAGACGCAGGCTCGGCATTCGCGCCGGCGATGCGCTCGATGCGGAAATTGAAGCAGGGCGTATTGTGCTGACGCCGCGGAAGAAGCGCGCCTTCAAGGCTAGGATCATCAAGGACCCGGTGACTGGCTTCCCCGTGCTTTACGCAGGACCCGATGCGCCGGTTCTGACCAGCGAAATGGTTAGGGAACTACTCTCGGATTTTCCATGAAATATGTTCTCGACGTGAATGCTCTTGTCGCGCTCGGAATCTTCCACCATCGATTTCATGATCGCGTGAATGCCTGGATCAATTCTCAGGCGCGTGCGCATTGGCTGACCTGTTCGATTACGGAACTGGGATTCGCGAGGGTCATCGCACAAACGCCTGACTACGGGTTTACCGTCCAGCAGGCGCGAACTCTGCTGCTCGGCCTGAAGGGAGACGGCAAACTGCAGCTCACATTCCTGCAGGATGGCAACGATATTTCTTCGCTCCCCTCATGGGTAAAATTCCCAAAGCAGACCACGGACGGTCATCTGCTGCAACTCGCGATCGCCAATGGAGCGGTGCTGGCGACGCTAGATGAGGGAATTCCCGGGGCGTTTCTGATTCCGTAGGGTGCGTTGCGATAGGCATAGATCTTATTTTTGGGGAGAAGTCTAACCCGGACTCAACGTGGCTAGCCCCTCGGCGACTGATTTAGCTCGCTTTAATTTCTTGACTTCTCCCGATTCCAATTTGCGGATGATTTCGAACGCTTTGTCTCGATCAGCTTCGAACTGTCGAACACTATCCACAAAATCTTGTTCCGTCGGGAGTTTTCCGGATCTTTCATACCATCGACGAACGAACAGGAGAATGGGTGCAATCTCGTGGCTTTTCGTTTCGTTACAGCCTCTTGGGCCTGCGGCCCTCGGCTGCTTTCCGCAGCATGGAAATACAGTATCCCGGGTGTAGTCCTCATTCTCTTTGCGGTCCAGTCCAGCTGCCGCTGTCGGAAGTGGATTGCCGCAGTAGAAGCATCTTCCGGATGCCACGATTGCGGCATATTGCTGGAAGCTCAATTCCCATTTGTGGTTGTTGAATTTGGCTTGAGATCGACCAAGCGTATATCTTCCGCCCAATGTCCGCGATCTGCCTTTGGTGTGTTCGTTCTCACACGAACGACAACGGCCGATACCGGTTCTGGCAACGGAATTGGAGGCGTTATCTACCGTCAATGGCTGCTTGCATCGACTGCATTCGCCGTTCATTTCTAATCGTTCCTCAAGGCCAAGTATCCTTGGTCCTGCATCAAAGCAGAGATGAAAACATTGGTATCCGCAACGACGCGCATTATCGGGCCGCGGATTGAAGCCGCTCCTGCCGGAATTCATCCGACAGGCGCTCAACATCCGCCTCTGTGGCGATGCCCAGCGTCTTGCCTGTGGCTTGAGTGCGGCGCAGCAGTGCATCCCACTCCGGATCGGCTGTGATGTAGCGGCGCAGCGCCTCCCGGAAAAGTTCGCTGATGGTTCGATCTTCGCGCTCGGCTGTTTTCTGCGCCTTCACGAGCAGATCGGGGGGAAGCGTAATCGAGACGGTCTTCGCGGTGCGCATACTTGTCAATATATTCCAATGTTAAGCATTGTCAAGTATTACTCAAGTATCTGAGCAGCAAAAACAAAGAGCCCGTGGCTAAAGCCAGCTTGATTTGGGTGCAGCATTCAGGGGCCTGAAGGCCCCTGCTCCCTCTGTATTGCACCCGTGAGCCTTATATTGCACCCGTGGGCTTTATGCCCCTGCCTTCTTCTCGATCTTGGCCCAGGAGTCTTTGAGCGCGAGGGTGCGGTTGAAGACCAGGTTGCCTGACGTCGAGTCCGGATCGAGGCAGAAGTAGCCGACGCGCTCGAACTGGAAACGGTCTTCAAGCTTGGCGTTGGCTAGAGAGGGCTCTAGCTTGGCGCCGGTCAGGATCTCAAGCGAGTTGGGGTTGAGATTGTCNNATTTCGGCGGAGATGGCGTGGGCAGCCGAGACCCAATGCATGGTGGACTTGACCTTGCGGCCGTCAGGAGAGTTGCCGCCGCGGCTGGCCGGATCGTAAGTGCAATGCACCTCGACGAGGTTGCCGGCAGCGTCTTTCACCACGCTCTGGGCGGTGACAAAGTAGGCATTGCGCAGACGGACTTCCTTGCCCGGAGACAGCCGATAGTACTTGGGCGGAGGAACTTCGCGGAAGTCGTCCTGATCGATATAAATCTCGCCGGAGAAGGGCACTTGGCGGGTGCCTGCAGCGGGGTTTTCGGGGTTGTTGGCGACCTCGACGAACTCATGCTGGCCGGCGGGGTAGTTGTCGATGACCAGCTTGAGGGGGCGCAGGACGGCCATGGCGCGGGAGGCGCGGCGGTTGAGGTCGTCGCGCTGGAAGTGCTCGAGCATTTCAATGTCCGTTATCCCATTGGTGCGCGAGACGCCGGCCTGGGCAACGAAGGTGCGAATGGCTTGGGGAGTGAAGCCGCGGCGGCGAAGGCCGCAAAGCGTGGGCATGCGGGGATCGTCCCAGGCGCTCACGCGCTTTTCACTTACAAGCTGCAACAGCTTACGTTTGGAGAGCATGGTGTAGGTGATGTTGAGGCGGTCGAATTCAATCTGCTGCGAAGGGAAGATGCCGAGCTGTTCGATATACCAGCGGTAGAGCGGCTGGTGGTCGGTGAACTCGAGCGTGCACATGGAGTGGGTGACGTGCTCGATCGAGTCCGACTGGCCGTGGGCGTAGTCGTACATCGGATAGATGCACCACTCGTCGCCGGTGCGGTGGTGGGCGGCGTGCAGAATGCGATACATCACAGGATCGCGCATGTTCAGGTTGGGCGAGGCCATGTCGATCTTGGCGCGCAGCACACGGCTTCCGTCGGGGAATTCGCCGTTCTTCATGCGGACAAAAAGGTCTACATTTTCTTTAATCGTCCGGTTGCGGTAGGGGCTGTCTTTGCCTGGCTCGGTGAGGGTGCCGCGGTGTTGGCGAATCTCGTCGGCGGAGAGGTCATCGACATAGGCCTTGCCTTCCTTCACGAGCTTCAAGGCCCACTCATAGAGCTGGCCGAAGTAGTCGGATGCGTAGCAGAGCCGCTCCCAGTCGAATCCAAGCCAGCGCACGTCCGCCTTGATGGAGTCGACGTACTCCTGCTCTTCCTTCTCGGGATTGGTGTCGTCGAAGCGCAGGTTGGTCTTGCCGCCGAACTCGTCGGCGAGGCCAAAGTCGATGCAGATGGCCTTTGCGTGGCCGATGTGGAGATAGCCGTTGGGCTCGGGGGGAAAGCGGGTCTGGACGATCGCATCGCCGTACTTTTTGGTGCGCACATCCTCTTCGATTTGATCGCGGAGAAAGTTGGAGGGAGTGGGAGCGTGACTTGGAGCGGCCGGGCTTTCCGGACTTGAGTTGGTCATGGCTGGTATTCATTATCCCACTGGAGGGCTGTGCTGAATCAGGGGCAAGTGGCCCGAATCTCAATCCGCACTCGTTAGATAGTCAGACCTGGGCCACACGCCAGCCAGCACACTAGGCTATGAAAGACTTCGAGTAAGCTAGGAGCGTCAGGGCACGACTTCAGTCGTGCCGCCAGCGACCCCAAAAAATGGAGGGCTTTAGCCCCTGCGATGTCGATACCTTCCCGGCCTTCGGATCCAGCAAGCGCCTCATTCTATCCGCGCACATTCTTTGTAACCACGCGAACTGCAGGCGGTAAATCACTCTTCCAGACGGATCGCATGGCGGCGCTCATTATCGAAGTTCTTCGAACCTACATGCGCTCCGGAAAAATGACCGTTCACGACTTCGTCATTACGCCCAATCATGTCCACATCCTGATGACCGTTCCGGGCGAGATGACTCTTGAAAAGGCGATGCAATTGATCAAAGGCAGCTTTTCCTTTCGCGCCAACAAGGAGCTTGGATTTCGCGGCGAGGTTTGGCCGCGTGGGTACTCGGATGTGCAGATTGTTGACGACAAGAGCTTTCAACAGCATCGTGAGTACATTGAAAACAATCCGGTGAAAGCGGGTTTGGCGAACAGGCCAGACGAGTATCCGTTTGGAACGGCGTACTTGAAGAAGCAAAAGCACGCAGGGGCTAAAGCCCACGAGTTAGGAGCGGCTGAGCGGCACGACTGAAGTCGTGCCCTGACGCTTTGCGGCCTGAATGTGATTTTGGAAGAGGCTCCCAGGTCCGAAAATCCGGACCTGGGGCACCCACTTTTGGGGGTGGTCAGACTTGGGCCCCCCGCCAGTTCCTTATTCCACCTGGCGGCTCGGGTCAACCGAGTGAATCAGATGAGCGATTGAAGGTTTTCTTCGGCCTTGCGGATGCGGGCGAGACAAAGCTCGCGGCCGAGAACAACCATGGTTTCAAACAGCGGCGGCGCGTTCTTGCGTCCGCATACGGCGACCCGGATGGGCTGGAAGGCCTGACCGGCCTTCAAACCCAGGTGCAAGGCAGCGGCTCGAAGCGCCTGGTCGAGCGAATCGTGATCGAAAGTGGTTGTGGCCAGAACCGCCTGCGCGTGCTGCAAAACACGGCAAGCGAGAGCTGCGTCACCGTTCTTGGGGATCAGCTCGGCGGGGTCGTAGGGCGCCAGCTCTTCCAAGAAGAAGAAGTCGGCAGCAGAGACGGCATCGCGCAGCAGCTTGATACGCTCGCGGATGAGCGGGGTGACGGCGAGCAGCTTTTCCGGCAAGGGATGAAAGCCGGCCTGCTCCCAAAAGGGTTTGATCGAGCGGCTGAGCTCGTCTACCGGCAGCGCGCGGATATGCTCAGCGTTCAGCCAGACCGCCTTGGGATCGAAGGGATCTTCTTCCGTAAAGTTGATAACGGCATTGGCGCGGTTGACGCCTTCCAGCGTGAATGCGGCAGTGAGCTCGTCGAGGGAGAGGAATTCACGATCGTCTTTGGGCGACCAGCCGAGCAGGCACAGAAAGTTGACGAAAGCCTGGGGCAGAAAACCGGCATCGCGATAGGTGGTGACGCTGACGACCGGTCCATGCTTGCGCTTGGAGAGTTTGGCGCCGTCGGGAGCTACGAGCAGGGGAAGATGCGCGAACTGCGGCGGCTCTGATTCGAGAGCCTCGAAGATAAGCAGATGCTTGAAAGTGTTGGTCAGGTGATCCTGGCCGCGGACGATGTGGCTGATGCGGAGATCGGCGTCGTCTACGCACGAGGCGAGATGGTAGGTCGGCATGCCATCTGAACGCAGCAGGGCGAAGTCTTCCACCTCGTCGGCCAACTTGGATTGCGCCCCGTAAACGCTGTCAACGAATCGCAAAGTGCGCCCTTCGCCGCGCGGCACGCGGTATCTAAGGGCAAACGGCTCGCCCGCGGCAGCGCGGCGGTCGCTCTCTTCGCGGGAGAGCTCGCGCATGCCGGGGTTCGACAGCCAGGCGCCCTGCGCGGACGACTTTTCATCATCGCCCGAGTGCGCGGGAGTGAAGTCGCGATAGGCAAGGCCCTTGGCGAAGAGATCTTCGGCTTTCTGACGGTGCAGGTCCAGCCGCTCCGATTGCTTGTACTCTTCGTCCCAGGAGAGACCCAGCCAGCGCAGTCCCTCAAAGATGGACTGGACGCTGGCCTCGGTGTTGCGCTCGACATCGGTGTCGTCCAGGCGCAGCACCATGGTCCCATGATTGTGGCGGGCGTAGAGCCAGTTGAGGATAAAGGTGCGGGCGCTGCCGACGTGGAGGAATCCGGTCGGCGAGGGCGCAAAGCGCACGCGAGGAGTTTTCGCAGGAGTCGAATCGGGCATCGTGTAGATTGCTTTCCTGTCACGATGCTATCGCATCCGCCCGTTTTGGCCGTCTCAGCTCTGCGGCGGGGACGTCGGCGGCTGCGGCGGATAGGGCGGCTGCGGCTGCCAGTATGCCTGCGGCGCCGGCATCACCTTCCAATCGGAGAAAGCAAGCACGTAAATCAGAACCAGGTTGCCCAGCGGAATCACGTTCAAAAGCGAGAGCCAGGGCGAGAACCCCGCCTTCTTGCAGATGAACCAGAAGGGAATAATGACGATAGCGAGGCAAACCAGAATGATGAGCGGAAGGATTGCCATCATGGCCAGGACCAAGTGGTGGAGGGCTGCTGGATTGGGCCCATCCTGCAAGATCAGCGCTAGATTGAACATTCGGAACGCTCCGGAGTGGGATGGAATCTGGGAGCAAAGGTAAAGCCAAACCCGTCAAACCGCAATGGAAAACTGGAGCAAAGCGGAAAAATCGCACCATGAGTATAGGACCGGGCCTGGGTCGGCCTGGTCCTATACCCACTATTGATAACCGCTTACGTAATGTCTTCCGTGTCGTAGACCGGCGCGACGCGTTTCTTCGGCACCCCGTGCACCGAACTCAACAGGTCTTCCACCACGTCTTCGAGCTGGCGCTGGCTTTCGATTACCGCGCTCATGCTCTTCAAGTCATCGGGCTCCGCCACTCGCTCCACCATCGCTATGGCATGGCACTGCGCCGTGTGGTCCAGGTTCAGCCCCTCGGGAGTCTTGGCCTTAATGCTCACCTGATCAATGTCGACGCCAAGCAGGTCGGCAACGCGGGCGCGCATCTCCCCGGCGACTGGGCCTATCTTCGGCGCGGTCAGAATCAGCGTGGTGTCGATGTTCACGACCCGGTAGCCGGCGTTTTGCAGCTCTTCCATGGCCAGGTTCAGGAAGATGGCCGAGTCGGCGTCTTTCCAGCGCGGATCGCCGGGCGGGAAGAAGCTGCCGATATCGCCCGCAGCGACAGCTCCCAGAAGCGCGTCGGTAATGGCGTGCAGCAGCACGTCGCCGTCAGAGTGGCCGGCGAGGCCCTCGGGGTGATCCAGCTTAAGGCCGCCGATGCGCAGAGGCACACCCGGCTTGAACAGGTGCGAGTCGTAACCAAATCCGATGCGTGTATCCATGGTTTCTGTGGGTCTCCGTGACTTTACTCTGGACCCGTAGCTATCGCCCGCGCTGGCGCAGGTAGAACTCGGCCAACTCCAGATCGCCAGGCTGCGTAATCTTCAGATTAACCTGAGAACCGTGAACCACGGCGACCGGATTTCCAGCTCGCTCGACAACGGAAGCTTCATCGGTACCTATAAAGCCATCCGCGGTGGCCTCGGCGAAGGCGCTTTGCAGCAGTCCATAGCGGAAGCCCTGCGGCGTCTGCGCCAGCACCACGTACTCGCGGGGGATGGTGGAAGTAATCAGAGCGCCGTGCGCGGTTCGCTCCACCTGCTTGATGGTGTCAACAGCCGGCAGGCCAACAATGGCCGCTCCGAACTGCGCGACTGCGTCAATGGTGCGGTCGATCGTGGCCGCGTCAATCAGCGGGCGCACTGCGTCGTGCACCAGCACGATGTCGTCGGGCTCGGCGGGCAGCGCGGTCAGCGCGTGGGAGACGGACTCCTGGCGGTTGTCGCCGCCTTCAACAACATGCACGCGATCTTTGAAGCCGTATTCGGCGATCTGAGCCTCTACGCGCTCCATATCTGTTTTGCGCACGGCCACATAAATCGCTGTCACCCGCTCGACCGCGGCAAAGGCGCGCAGCGAGTGGATGAGAATCGGCACGCCTGCGAGCGCCAGAAACTGCTTAGGCTGGAGCCCGGCCATCCGGGTCCCCAGTCCGGCAGCGGGAAGAATTACGAATACCTGCATAATTCGTGGAGTATACATCGGCGAGCTACCAGCTTTCAGCCCTCAGCTATCAGCTTTCAGCTCTCGTTCCTCGGCTTTCCGGGCAACGGGTTCGCAGACCTCGACCTTTCTGAAGCCCGAGGTGGTCCGCAGGAGCACGCCCAGGCTGATAGCTGAAGGGTGAAAGCTGATGGCTCGTCCGCCGCGCTATGATCCTCTCGTGCGCATGTCCTCTCCCAAAACGCCCGGACTGTCCATCGACACCTCTCTGCTCAAGCCGGGCCTGCGTCTGGCCGTTGGCCTCTCCGGTGGCGCAGACTCGGTGGCCCTGCTGCGTGTTCTTGCCGCGCGCGCCGCCGAACTCGGCCTGGTTCTGCACGCCGCCCATCTCCACCACGGCCTGCGCGGCGAAGAGGCCGACGCCGACCTCGCCTTTGCGCGAGAACTTGCCGCCGGGCTCGGNNCGCCTGCGCTACGCCTGGTTCCGGCAACTGATGGCAGAAGGCCTCGTCGATGCCGTGGCCACAGCCCACACCCTCGACGATCAGGCCGAGACGGTGCTCGCCAAGTTTCTCCGTGGCGCATGGACTGAGGGTCTGTCGGGAATTGCTCCAAGACTTGAAGGTCCGGAGGGCGCCATCATCCGCCCCCTGCTGGCCACCACCCGCGCCGAAATTGAGGCCTACCTGAATGCAATCGGCCAAAGCTGGCGCGAGGACTCCTCCAATCGCCACCTCACGTTTACGCGCAATCGTATCCGCCACGAGTTGCTGCCTCTGCTTGAGGGCTGGAATCCCCGCCTCCGCGAGCATCTCACCCGGATGGCCACACTGGCCCGCGACGAGGAGGCCTGGTGGCTGGCGGAACTCGCGCGCCTGGCCCCGCAAATCCTGATGCCTGGCCTTCCTGTGCGCGGAGGCGGCCGCGCCGCGGGAGCAAGCCAGACTCCATCGCTCTCGATCGACGTTACCCGTTTCGCCGCGCTCGCCCCTGCCGTGCAGCGCCGTCTTCTCCGCTACGCCGCCGGACAACTGGACGCGGCGCCGGACTTTGCCGCCACTGAAGCTCTGCGGACTCTCGCCCTCGCCGGACGCGCCGGCCAAAAGCTGGAGCTGGCCCAGGGATTGCGCGCCGAACGAAGCCACCGAGAGCTGCGAATGAAGGCCGGCGCGATTCCAGCGACCGACCTGGATGTGGCCGCGCCACCCCCCGAGTACACCGGGTCGATTCCCGGTGAAATTCGCGCTCCCGCCTTCGGCCTCAGCCTGCGGATCGAAGCCGCCTCGTCGGCCTCGCCTGTGGGAGGGCAGGGAATTGGCGGCCAGAGACCGGTGACGCTCCGCACCTGGAAGCCCGGCGACCGGGTCACGCTCCGCTACTCGAACGGCCCTCGTAAAGTAAAGGAAGTGCTTGAGCGTCTGCGAGTTACAGGAACCATCCGGACGCTCTGGCCGGTGCTCGAACTGGATGGCCGGATCGTCTGGATGCAGGGAGTGGAGCTGCAGCCGGAGCCGGGAATCGCATTTGAAGCACGGCCTCTTTAGCACCTGTCCAGGAACTCCGAAAAGATGTCGGAGATGGAATGACATCGCGTCCCTCAGGGGCTAAAGCCCGTACCCTTCACGAAAATCCAAGTTTTTGGACAGATTCTTGGAGCGACGACGGCCCACCCCTGCCCGCGGAGGTCTCGAACGCGGCTGACAGCTCGATTTTCCGGTCTCTTACGCTGCCGCTATTGCTGCAACTTTCGCAGTAGGCCGAAGGGCGTAGACTGTTCATATTGCTGTAACTCTGCCCCTCTTCGGAGTACAATTTGGGTGACTGCTGATCCCGGCGGCAGAATAGTTGTGTCTGCCGCGCAGGCGTCGTGTACTTTCTGACACTTTCAAGAGAGCTGCGGCGTCTATAGAGAGGAAGCGTTGTTCGATGGAGGTCCTGCCGGCCTCATCCTCCCCGGCGGGAAAGAGGAGTACTGGTGAATTCGAGCGTTAAGACAATCATGTTTTGGGTCTTCATCCTTATCTGCCTCTTGATGTTGTGGACGGTCGTCCAGAAGAGCGCAAATATGAGCAAGGATACGGAGATTCCCTACTCCGATCTCTTTGACAAGGTGCAAAACCAGCAGGTCATGGATGCCAGCATCCAGGGCAACGAGCTGCGCGGACACCTGAAGAGCGCGCCCAAGGATCAGTTCCACACCACGATTCCCGGCAACTACGAAGATCTTGAGAAGGCGATGCTCGCCGCCAAGATCAACTTCTCCATCAAGGAGCCGCAGAACAATATCCTGCTGCCGCTCCTGTTCAACGTAGGCCCCTTCGTTCTGCTGGGCGCCATCTGGTTCTTCATGCTTCGCCAGATGCAGTCCGGCGGCAACAAGGCGCTGTCGTTCGGCAAGAGCCGCGCGCGCCTGCTCTCCATGCAGCANNATCGAATACCTGCGCGAGCCGCAAAAGTTCCAAAAGCTCGGCGGCCGCATTCCCAAGGGCGTACTGCTTGTGGGCCCTCCGGGAACGGGCAAGACATTGCTGGCCCGCGCCGTAGCCGGCGAAGCCAACGTGCCGTTCTTCTCCATCTCCGGCTCGGACTTTGTTGAGATGTTTGTCGGCGTCGGTGCAAGCCGCGTCCGCGACCTGTTCGAGCAGGGCAAAAAGAACGCGCCCTGCATCATCTTCATCGACGANNGTCGCAGCTACCAACCGCCCCGACGTGCTCGACCCAGCGCTGCTGCGCCCCGGCCGCTTCGACCGCCGCGTAGTTGTGGGCCTGCCCGATGTGCGCGGCCGCGAAGAGATTCTCCGCGTCCACGTCAAGAAGGTCCCTGTTTCCGACGACACTAACCTCAACGTGCTGGCCCGCGGAACACCGGGCTTCAGCGGCGCCGACCTGGCCAACATGGTCAACGAGGCCGCGCTGANNATGGGCGCCGAGCGCAAGTCCATGCTGCTGACCGACGAGGAGAAGCGGGTGACCGCCTATCACGAAGCCGGGCACGCGCTGGTTTCGTTCTTCCGCGACCACTCCGACCCCATCCACAAGGTCACCATTATTCCGCGTGGAATGGCGCTGGGNNGAGGAGATCTTCCTCAATCAGATGTCGACGGGCGCAGGCAGCGATATCGAAGTCGCCACCGATCTCGCCCGGCGTATGGTGTGCGAGTACGGCATGAGCCGCCTCGGTCCGTTGACCTTCGGCAAGAAGGAAGAGCAAATCTTCCTGGGCCGCGAGATCGCTCAGCATCGCGACTTCAGCGAGGAGACGGCGCGGCAGATCGATCTTGAAGTACGCCGCCTGATCGACGAGGCTTATCAGATCGCGCACACCATCCTCGAAGCGAACAAGGACCCGATGCACCGGATCGCCGCCGCTTTACTGGAGCGCGAGACCATCGACGCCGAGGAAGTACGGATGCTGATCGAAGGCAAGGAACTGCCGCCGCTGCGCTCCATTCTCGCCTCGCCCAGCGATACCGAAGGCACCCCGCAGCAGGTTCTCAAACCCGAGAGCCGCAGCGGCCCCGGCTTCCCTGAAGGCTCGCCATCACCGGCGTAAGAAACAGTGGACAGTGGACAGTGCACAGTGAACAGTGAACAGAAAAAGGGCTGCTCTTCGGAGCAGCCTTTTTCAGCTTGCTGAAAAACCCCTGTTGCGGCACAACTCCAGCTAAAAGCGAAGGACGATAGACTGGTCTGACTATGTGCGGACGATACGGCAGACGGGCTGACAAGCAGCGCATTGCGGAATGGATGCAGGCGCACGATATGAATGTCTTCGACGACTCCTACTTTGCGCCGTCCTTCAACGTAGCTCCGCAGAGTATGCAGCCCGTGGTCAGGCTGGACGATGAGACCGGCCAACGGGAGCTAACCATCATGCGATGGGGCCTGGTTCCCTTCTGGTCGAAGGACGGCAAGGCAGGATTCAGCACCATCAATGCGAGAGCGGAGACCATCGCTAGCAGTCCCGTGTACCGGGAGGCAATGAAGAAGAGGCGCTGTCTGGTTCCGGCTGACTGGTTTTATGAATGGCAGAAGATCGATGCGAAGACAAAGCAGCCTTACGGCATCGGCTTGTCAGACCGCAAACCGTTCGCGTTCGCTGGCCTGTGGGAACGGTGGAAGGACAAAGTCTCGGGGCAGGCGCTAGAGACTTACACCATTGTCACTACAGACCCGAATGAACTCATGGAACCCATCCACAACCGGATGCCGGTCATACTTCACGAACGAGACTATGAACGGTGGTTGACTCCCGGCGATCCGGCGCGGTCTCCCGTTGACTTGCTCAGGCCCTACGAGTCGGAATACATGACCGCGTGGAAGGTCGGTCCAGATGTGGGGAATGTGAGGAATAATCGGCCTGAGTTGGTAGAGCCTGTGACGTGATTCGCGCCGGCCAATACCAGCCCGGCAAAAACACGAAAGTCACAATCCCTGAAAAACCGTCGCTCAGCGGCTAAACAGGCTGCGGAAAAAGGGCTGAATTCGATCTTGGCGCGCAGTGGAGATTTGCAGGGGCTAAAGCCCACGTTCATTTTGCAACATTTGCGGCACGGCTGAAGCCGTGCCCTTTCAAAACAATGTCCCAACAGAAGTTTTTCCGCAGCCTGTAAGGCCGCGTTGATTGTTTGGGCTTTACGGCACGGTGGCCCGGCCCGACCTGGCCCGGCCCAGGGGGCACCCCGGCTCCCCGGTCGTGCCCTTTCAAAACCGGCCTTTTACCAAAGCTTGTAGCCGAGGCCTACGCTGCCGCCATAAGGATGAAGTGTGGGAGTCAGCGTCCACTCCTGAAACTCGAAGTCGGCGGCCCGCAGCGTGAAGCGCCTGTTGAGCCGGTAATCCACGCCGCCGCCAAAAGCAAGCACCGTGGAGTGACCGTTAAGGAAGCTGCCGCTGCCGATTCCGACCAGGAACTTGCCGTACGGCGTGAAGCCTCCGTAGGTGCGAATGGGGACCTTGGCACCAATCATGTAACTGTTCTCATTGATGCCGATGTACTCGTTGAAGCGCAGCCAGCGGCCTTCACTTTCAATCGTCACCCAGCGATTGACCCGGAAGTCCACGTAGGCGCCTATGCCAATCAGCGGGTTGGGACTGGACTGGGCAATCCCGTTTCCGGCGTAATCGGGCTGGAACGCCGAGCCGAAACCGCCAACGGTTAAAGTTGGTTCGTGCGCCCTGGCTGCAGGCTCAACTTGTCCGTAGGCGCTAAAGGCCAGAGACACTAGCAGAATACAAAGGAAGAATTCGATTGTTCGTCTCATAGTGAAAACGTCGATCCGGTTCTCGTGAGTTTTCGCTCCTTTGAGAAATGCTATCGAGTCTACCCGATGAGTCCTTGGAAGCGGCGAGGAGCACGAGTTGCGCCGCCCAGGAACTCATCTTAATACGTTTTACTGCGGGTTCGCCGGTGCGGTTGTGGGTTGTGCCGGAGGTGGGGTCGCATCCCCGGTAGTGGGTTGCGCAGGAGGCGTAGTGGTTTGATCGCCCGCAGCCGGTGTGCTTGCGGCTGGTGTTTCCGGGGCTGGTGCATCCGCGGCTGGCGCCCCTGCGGCTGGCGTACTTGGCGCGGGCGCGCCTGCCGCCGGCGCAGCCGGTGGCGCCACATGGGCCGTCTCATAACGTTGCAGCTTGTAGAAGATCGGCGTCACCTCGAACGGCATCTTGTCGCGTGAGTTCATAGGCGCGTAGCGCTTGGCGTCCAGCATGTGCACCGAGTCGTCCCAGGGATCGACCTTGAGCCAGCTTCCCAGCGGCAAGGCTGCTGTCTGCGTCAGGTCGTCCCAGTTGATCTTGGGCGCCATCTTGCCCAGATCCGCCATCCACGGGGTTCCATCCGGCTTCAGCAGCGAGTCGCCCAGCGTAGGCGTGTTCAGCGCCTTCAGCACCTTCGACCGGTCAACCAACTGCGCAAAGTAGAGCCCGG
>PLOG01000199.1 GCA_003142935.1 Acidobacteriaceae bacterium | reverse complement strand
TCCCTGCACCCGTGATTCACCCGCAGTTCGGGCGAACCCCTGCTGGATGGTGGCTTCCTGCGGCTTGAAAAATGCCGCAAGCATTTCGCCCTGAGCGTCCAACCGATCCTGGCTTCGCCCGTGGCTGTACAGTTGCAGCGTGGTATGCACGTTCGAGTGACGCAACATAACCTGCTCAATCCTGCTCTCAGGGGCTTCCCTAAGCCAAACATCGCCGGTAACCGTTGATTGAGGCGCATCCCATGAAACATCCCATGAAACTTCCCAAGGCCTCTCCGTGCCTGGCCGTTTAATTGCGCGCTAGGAGGACGCAGAACGAGGTCTCCCAAGCACGCATTGCGTGGCTTGTGCTGCGTACGAAATAAAGTGCTCGTCAATCTCCAGGAACTGTGAAAGATAAGTGTGCAGTTCAGGCATGTTCCACTCTCGAAGATGAGCCGGGTTGTGCGGTGGACCGTTGAACGTTCCATGCCGCAGCAAGTTTCTGTCTGGGGTGGATAGGATCGCGTACTGGGGAGAAGCACGCAAAATAAACTTGAGAAGCATGTCAGGATCGACCAAATGTTCGATTACATCGCTCGCGATGACGAGATCTGCCTTGGGCACAATCTCCGCTGAAAAATCAGCGATGCCCCATTCACGGTTCGGGTAGCGCTTCCGTAGTTTAGAGCAGGTCTGCTCCACATCGAGTCCAATGGTTTTGTCATTTCCAAAGTATTTCAGCAGTTTGGCAGCCGATCCGCAACCAACATCCATCACCGACTTAAGATGGTGTTTGTCTGCAATTTCCCTGGCGAAGCCATAGACTTCCTCCTGCCAGCCCCAGGAATAGACCGTGTCATCCATATACTGCGGAACGGAGCGGTGGCAATAACCTTCATGGATGAAGTAGTGCTCGCGCGTGCCGCATGCATTGAGTTGGGAATACGGCGTAAAAGACCCGAGGACGGACGGACTTCCTCCGAGGCTCTCTCTCCTGGTCAGGTAAAACCCGAATCTACCCAAAATTTTGTCTGTGGTGGTTTTCTTTGTCGGCGTTTTAATCACTCCATACACCTCCGACCAATGAACAGACCATTTATACGCCAATTCCAAAAGCCCCGCCGGTCTGGACTGACCGCGAGATTGAGCTCTAACCAGTCGGGGGCGTCCTGGTATTTCCTGGCTTTTTTGCAGGATTTGACCTTGCCCTCTGAATGCGTATCTCTTAACCGGCCGGGTTTGGGGGAAGTTTAATCATCCCCGTGGTAGTCGCGGCAATGGGAATGTGGAAATCGGCTTGTTCGATTTCCACATCTCCACGGCCTGTCTCGATCACCGCTAATTCTCAGGCGGCGATCTTCGCCGTTCCATCCAACCCTCAAACGCGCAGACCGTATCTGTCACCGCATCTTCGTCGAACCTCCAGACCCGATCGGACCTATTCAAAGTGCATAGCCTTTCATGGGGGCGGCTTCCTTCAAGTCGCTGTATCAGAAGCGCCCTGATGAGAGCATGCGGCTGCGCACTGTCGCGTGCGGGACGCTCCAGATACAGCACTATGACTTTTCGCTGGAAATCCGTTTCTCGACGAACGTAGTGACGATTTATCGGCGATTCACGAGTATTCGAAGGAACTGTATTGGTGATGAAGCAGCGCTCCTCAATCGAGGAGCGCCGCAACTTTTGGCATCCAATCGGAAATTGGAATGTGCTGAGGGCACAGGCCTTCGCAGGTATCGCAATCGATGCAGGCGCCCGCGCGCTGGTTTTCCTTGAGCACGAACTTGTAGCGGAAGCGAGCCGCACCCAGGTCGTCGTAGGTGTGGGCATAGTTGAAGAGATCGAAGTTGGTGGGGATGTCCACGTCGTTGGGGCAGGGCATGCAGTAGGCGCATTGCGTGCAGGGGATGGTAGTTCGGGCGTTGTACTGATCGCGGATGCGGGCGAAGAGCGCCTGATCGGCAGGGCCGAGTTTGCCCCCGCGCGACGACTCGACGATCTGGAGATTTTCGACGAGCTGGCTCATGGTGCTCATGCCGCTCAGCACCACGGAAACCTCAGGGCGATTCCATACCCAATCGAAGGCGAGTTGCACGGGGCTGCGGTGGGCGGCATCGGTGGCGATGGTTTCGCGAATGTCTTGCGGCGGATCGGCTAGACGGCCGCCCATCAGCGGCTCCATCACAACGATGCCGAGACCCTTGCCGGCGGCGAGTTCGAGGCCGCGGGTGCCGGCTTGGTTATCGATATCCATGTAGTTGTACTGGATCTGGCAGAAGCTCCACAGGTCGCTGCCGTTCACGATCTCTTCAAAACTCTCATAGTTGTCGTGGAAAGAGAAGCCAAGGTGACGGATGCGGCCGTCGGCGAGTGCTCGCGCTGCCTGATCGAGCAGGCTGTGCTTTAGCACGATGTTGGCCCAGGAGGAGCGGTTGAGGGCGTGCAGCAGGTAGAAGTCGATGTGGTCGGTCTGGAGTTTGCTGAGCTGTTCGTTGAGAAAGCGGTCGAAGTCCGATGGCGCCTGCACGAGCCAGGTGGGGAGCTTGGTAGCCAGCTTGACCTTGTCGCGGTAACCTTCTTTGAGGGCTCTGCCGACGACGAGCTCGCTTTTGCCATCGTGATAGGGGTAGGCGGTGTCGATGTAATTCACGCCGTGATCGATGGCGTAACGCAGCATGCGGATCGCTTCGGCTTCATCCACATTCGCGCTGCCACGCTGGTCATCGGCGGTTGGGAATCTCATGCAGCCGAAGCCGAGGGCGGAGGCTTTCCAATCTAGCTTTCCAAACGTGCGATATTGCATGACGGCTCTCTCTTGCGGGACTTGATTTGAAAATGGATTTTACACCTGAACTCGTACATGGGGTCTGTGATGCAAGACGCAGCCGTGATGTGGTCAGGCATTGGCAGCGCGGCATGCGGTACACTACACCGTTTCGTACGGGGGGAGTTTCATGACTAAGTTAGTGACGGATTTGAGGCTGAGCGATCGGTTTACCCGTGCTGTGGATTATGCGCGCGAGCTGCACACGGAGTTTCGCAAGGGGACGCGCGTTCCATACATGGCGCATCTGCTCGGAGTGGCTGCGCTGGTGATGGGGGAGACGGACGGGCGGATTCCCGTGACTGAGGATATGGTGATTGCGGCTCTCCTTCACGACATCGTGGAGGACAAGGGAGGGTTGCCACGGCTAAAGGACGTTGAAGCTCAATTTGGCGCGGACGTGGCGAGGATGGTGGCTGGACTTTCTGACACGTTTGCAGAGGATCACGATAGGAAGGAAGGTTGGGAAGAACGCAAGAAGGCCTATATAGATCGACTGGAACATGAAGACGAGGATGTGCTGCTCATCTCGATTGCAGATAAGCTCTATAACGCCAGGGCGATTCTCGATGACTACAGGGTGGTCGGTATGGAGGTCTTCGAACGGTTCAAGCGGGGTGCGGGACAACAGCTTTGGTATCTCGACGAGCTGGTGAAGGCCTTTGAACCTCGAATGAGGGATGACAGGATCTTCAAGGAATTCTGCCGCGTTGTGAGGGATCTTTCCGCTCAGACTGGAATTCCGTGTCCCACTTGCGGGCAAAGTTGAGTTCGTCCGCAACCGAGATTGGTTATGGCGAGCGGGCAGCCTTGGTGACTTTGAGGATGTTGGCGCAAATTGTGGCGTCGGCCGCAGTTGCGGTGCTTTAAGGATGGTCTCCAACTCGGCAGCATCGTTGAGCAGGCCAGAAAATCGTGGGCCACAATGGACCGGCATGGGAAATTGCCAACGTCCTGATACCCCTGAATGAGTGAGTATTCAGCCCAGGAGGCAGTATCGGTAACGAAAACGCCGATAGGACCGGTATTTCCTCGTCACTCCACTCTGCCCCGCATCGCAGACGCCGTGCCGGCTTGTCGGTATGTCCCCCTGGAGTCATTCATGACTGGCAAGTCCAGAATGAACTGTGGCCAGACGTTCAACTCCGGAAAGTAGAGTCTGGTTCTCCCGGCACTGCGCTACCCGGGGCCATGGGCATGTTGAGGGGGGGGATTCCGGTGGCGGCAAAGATGGCGTTGCCCACGGCAGGTGCCAGGCCTACGATGCCTGTTTCGCCCGCGCCAGCCGAAGGCAGATCCTTGCGGTCGATGAGCACGACTTCAATCCGCGGCACGTCACTGAACCGGGGAAGGCGGTACTGTGCAAAGCGAGGATTGAGAATGCGGCCGTCGGCAAAGAGAATTCTCTCAAAGAGGGCGCCGCCAATGGCCTGCACGATGGCGCCCGTAATCTGGTTGCGCAAGCCGTCGGGATTGACCACCGCGCCCGACTCCCAGGCCTGAACGATACGGCGGATGTG
>PLOG01000027.1 GCA_003142935.1 Acidobacteriaceae bacterium | reverse complement strand
ACGGTCTTTTCTTCCTAAGCCCCATTCCTTATTAGTATCCCGGCAAATCCTGCATAATAGAGTGAATCCCACTCTTGCTGCTCGTATCCTAGTAGGAATGAGAGACCTTTCGGATGGTGCCGGCAATCCCGTGGAACTGGAAGACCGCCGTATGAGGGCCATTAGTTTATGGCAGCAGGGCGAGACTCAAGCCGCCGTGGCCCGCCGGTTCGATGTCGCTCCGCAGACCGTGGCCCGCTGGGTGAGCCAGTTCCGGCTCCAGGGAATGGCTGGACTGAAGAAAGCGAAGCAAGCTGGTCGCAAGCCGAAATTGGACCATAAGCAGCGTGAAGGGTTGGAAAAGCTGCTGCTCTTAGGCCCCCAAAGGATGGGTTATGAAACCCCAGGATGGACATGCACGCGCGTGGCCGACCTGATCGAGGGCAGGTTTGGAGTCCGCTACCATACCGACCATGTCTGGAAGCTGCTGACAGCCTTGGGTTGGGCTGTACAGCGGCCCGTCGGCCAGGAACCCGACCGCAAGCAAGGCAAGACTCTGCGCTGGGTGCACAGCGAATAGCCCTTCCGGCGGGCGACCGCCCGAATGCTCAATCCTTCCCATTCGAGATTCTTGATCTCCGCCGAGCATTACCTCACAACAATGCCGGCCTACCTTTGTCCCCAGAATCGGGTTGGTCGAAATCTGCCTGGCCCCTCGCTAAGGAAACCGGCCATCTGTAAGACATCCAGAAATGACGATCTCGCGGCCTGGAAAACTAGCGTCCGCTTCTCACGGTCTCGTTGCTGGTCTGGGCCCGTCAGCTTTCAATGCGCTCCAGTTGCTCAAGGTAATCGGGCGGGAGGGCATGACAGCCGGTGGTTAGCCTCGCACATTGTGTGTTCTGGCCGTAATGGCCTGCCTATCGAAAGGTTTATGCTTAGTGTGGTTCGGAAAATCCATCTGGAATTCAGCGATTTCCGCTCCGGTTTCCAAGGGTAATGCCTGAGTGATCGACACTTTCCCCAAGGGCATCCGCGACGTGCTCTAGTCCAGGTCAGGTCTTCAGGGCTCCAACCGGCTGGTGCAAGAGAGCAAATAACTCATGGCGATTAAGAAATCCGATCTTTATTCCTCACTTTGGGCCTCCTGCGATGAACTGCGCGGCGGCATGGACGCAAGCCAATACAAGGACTACGTCCTGTTCATGTTGTTCATCAAATACATCTCCGACAAGTATGCGGAGTCGAAGGACTTCGCTCCACAGGTCACAATCCCCAAGGGCGCCAGTTTCAAGGACATGGTCGCCCTCAAGGGTGACAGCGATATCGGAAACAAGATCAATATCCAGGTGATCCAACCGCTGATTGACCACAACGCCCGATTGGCAAGAACCGACTTCCCAGACTTCAACGACCCCAACAAGCTTGGCGAGGGCTCGGCCAAGGTCGAGAAACTTTCCTCTCTGATCGCCATCTTTCAAAAGCTCGATTTCTCAAAGAATCGCGCAGAACAAGACGACATCCTCGGCGACGCCTACGAATACCTGATGCGGCACTTTGCCACGCAGAGCGGTAAGAGCAAAGGGCAGTTCTACACGCCGTCCGAGGTCAGCCGGATCATGGCGAAGGTCATCGGCATCTCCCCGGCAAACACCAAAGCCAGCACCACAGCCTACGACCCCACATGCGGCTCAGGCTCGCTGCTGCTTAAGGTGGCGGCACAATCGGGCACGTGAACACGATCAAGCACGCCGATCGCGTGTTACAAGGCATGGCGGGATGGGAACTCCCGCAAGCGGACGACGCCAAGGCTAAGGAGTCGAAAGCGGCAGAGACCCACGATAAATCCAAAAGAGGTCAGCGCAACAAGCCGCGTTGACCGTGAACCTCCGAAGCCGTGTTTCACCGGAGCCGCTGGCGGAGGTGGATGGAACGGAATGGTTTCGTATTTGCCGCTGCCCCGCCGGGGCGCTCTTAGCGGCAAATCTGCGCGCACGTGCCGCCGCTGGCGGCTGTTTTCGTGCGTGCTCGTCCTGGTATGTTCTCCGCCGTGCCGGACTGCCGAAATCGAGCACCGGCACAATGCTCCAATCCAAACAGCCCTACCAAAGGAAGCGTCAGACTACGAGTGGAAGCGCGAGACCGGCGAGGTCCAGAGCTACCAGCACACCCATGCGGGAAGCTGGTTGCACATCGACCCGCAAGGCCAGTTCTACGACCGGCAAGCGCAGCCAATAACGCGAGAGGCCGCCCTTGAGCAAGCCGGCCAATCCTCGGCTCACACATTGGGCGACAACGCACAGGCGCAGTCCGGCAGCAAAGACAACACCGACCTCGGCCTGAGTCTGTAGACAGGACCATACCACCTGTTGCAATTCGTCATTAAAAGTGATTAAATAATGACGGATTGATACCATGACCACCACGAAGCCATTTGAGAGAACCATGCAGTATGTTCGCCAACACGGAATTGTGAGGCCCCGCGACATCGAGGCCATTGGCATCCCGCGCGAGTATCTGCTTCGCCTTCACGGCCAGGGAAAGCTCAGTCGGATCGGGCGGGGGATCTATTCACTGCCGGACGCGGCGGTCACGGAGCGCCACACCTACGCGGAGGTAGCAAAGCGTGTGCCGGATGCAGTTCTGTGCCTGCTTTCGGCGCTGGCCTTCCACGAAATCACGACGCAAAGCCCGGCCTCAGTCTGGATTGCTCTCGGCAAGGGAGCAAGGAAGCCTGCCATCGTGTCGCCATCGCTCCGGGTGATTCGCCTCACGGAGCCTTCGCTCTCTGAAGGCATCGAAAAGCAGTCAGTTGAGGGCGTTACTGTGCGGGTCTATTCCGCCGCAAAGACCGTGGCAGACTGCTTCAAGTTCCGCAACAAGATCGGTCTGGACATTGCCATCGAGGCTCTGAAAGATTGTCTCCGCCAGAAGAAGGCTACCGTCAACGAAATCTATCGCTATGCCAAAATCTGCCGGGTGAGCAACGTCATCCGCCCATATATGGAGGCACTATGACCCACGAGCCAGCCAAGAATTCCGCAGCTTCAGTCCGCGCGCGCCTGCTTGCCTTGGCCCAAAGTCGGGGCCAGGACTATCAGCGAGTCCTTGGGAGATATGCGATTGAACGATTCCTGTATCGGCTGGGCCGCTCGCCCTACCGCAACAAGTTCGCAATCAAAGGCGCTACACTGTTTACGCTCTGGACAGGCGAAACACACCGGCCCACAAAGGATTTGGACATGCTTGGATGGGGATCGTCAGCTATCCAAGATGTCGAGGAAACAATCCGCGCCATCTGCAAGGTCGAAGATAACGACGGCATTCTCTTCGATGGCGAATCGGTCGAGGGCGCAAGGATCAAGGAAGAAGACGAGTACGACGGTGTCCATGTGAAATTCCACGCCGTTCTGGCGGGAGCGCGGATTCCAATGCAAGTCGATATTGGATTTGGCGACGCCGTCTATCCAGAGCCGGAGTTCGCTTCATTTCCCGTGCTCCTGCCGATGGAAGCGCCGCTCATCCGCGCCTATCCGCGCGAAGCCGCCATAGCAGAAAAATTCAACGCGATGGTCGTGCTGGATATTCGCAACAGCCGCATGAAGGACTTCTACGACATCTGGTTCATGGCTACCACCTGGGACTTTGACTTGACCGCGTTGCGAACGGCCATCCTCGCATCCTTTGAGCGGCGCAAAGTTGCAATCCCAAAAGACGTTCCATTTGCATTGACCGAAGAATTCCTCGACGATCAGCAGAAGAAGCAGCAATGGAATGCCTTCGTCAGCCGGCTGTACCCAGGGAGCAAGGCACCATCGCTCGAAGAGGTCGGCGCTCTCCTCCGAGCTTTCCTTTTGCCGTGCATCCACCCGGCAGCGGCACCCGGCTCAACTGCCCGCCTCTGGACTCCCGGCTTTCATTGGAGCGAGGTCGAACCCCAATGAGCCGAAAAGGGCAATACTGAATGGCGACTTAGAAGGGCGGGACACCCACACGGTCTAGAAGTCCCTCGACGCGCGCGAATTCGGACGGAATCACAAGCCCCCAATTTGCCCTCGGGCCGGGAGTAACAATTACTTCTTCCCGCTTTGCTCGCTCGCGGTCGCCTCGCCATTGGTGTGCTTGCATGGCGTTGCCAAATTCTGTTTGCTGGCGTTGGTCGCCTTGCCGCGAAAGAAGGCGCACTACTCGAATTGTCACCTTAAGTCTGTCGGGAAGGGCGGCTTTGGTACCTGGAAAGCAGTGCTCAATTACCTCAGACGCATCGATGATAGCGTCTGCGCAGTAACGGGGGTCTACGGTTGCGGCCGGGTTGTTGTGCTGCATATCGTTTCGGGCCCTATGGCATTCATTCACGGCTATTCCCAGCCCTGGGATGCTCAGGTCGAACCCGACCGATTGGTGAGTCATCAGGCTGGGGAAGTCCAGTTGACGAGGGTTGGCCCCGCTCTGCTTGACCTTTTCTCGGCACGTAACCTCAATCAATTCATCACATAGGAGGAACGCAGCTCGCTCTTTATGGAGGCAGTTAGAAAAGTAAAGAGAAAGGACCGACTCCAGTGAATCCACGATGTGGCGGGGAGCGGACATACGCGTCTACCTCCCCTTCCCGGACGAAGCGCCCGCAATCATATCCTCTACGGTCTTCTTGGCTTCGTCGAGTAGCCGCGCCGATTCGCGGCGGGCTTCGATGGCCTCCTTAACGAGCGCGTCGATTTTCTTCTGGACACTGAGGACGGCATCTGGAATCGGGATTGCAAGTAGGTCTTCTTCCGCGAATCGCGGATGGTTGCTGCCATCCTGCGACCACTTGAGGACTGTTTGCACAAGCGGGCAACGAAGAAAGACCATCAGCGTCTCGGCGGATATACCGCCACTCTTTGGCCGGAGCACGATAAACTCGGACGATCCTACTGCGGGCAGTGTGTCGGAGGTCCGAACGACGGCTATCTCCTTGAGATACGACCTAAGTCGGCTGATGACGACATCCCCCGCCCGGAACCGCTTCTTCAGGCTGCCGATTTCGACAGCAGATTGCGGCTCAGCGTCATCAATAAAAGGTTCAATTGCACTTGTGACGTCGAAATTCTGGACCATCTGGTCCTTGCAAGCCTTTGCCGGATCCCACATCTCTCGAATGCTTGGAGCGTGGTCGGCAATAGTGAGATGTGGTAGCTTTGCCAGGGCATCGAGTGCGCGCTTCTTGCACGGCATATAGTACTCGGCCCCAAAACGATTTCCCGCCTGAAGCTCACTGAATCTGCGGGCGTAGCACTTCTGCGAACTGAGATCGATGTGGTCCAGTCCCAGGGCCTCCATTAGTTTTGTCTCAGCCGCGTCGATGGATTTCGCAGACTCATGACGCTTCTTGTATGCGGCGCGGGTTTGCTGAGCTACTTCGTCGGCACACGCAAGAATAGGAATACGCAGTTCCTTGATTTTTTCAATGAACAAGTTGAGCTGTACGTTTCCTGTTGCCTCACGAAGAGATTGGAAGCGACCATATTCACAGTTCAGTATGGTGGCGAGGTAGTACGGATCAATGCCGGAGTCAGGATTAATCCTCACGATACCCAAGTGGCGGTCAGCATTGGCTGGGAGAATGTCGCGCGGAACGACGGCGGTGTTGCCTATCGTTCCAACGGTTGTGATGAGCACATCGTTCTCTCGGAGGCTCGTTCGCGGGTTCGCAGCGTGCTGCAATGCGCTTATTTGCAGTGCGTCGCCCAACGAAAAGGCATTGTCCTTGACGCATTTCGCCGATAGATAGCGAACGCCATTCTCCTCTACCTCATCTGGTGAGGCGTGGATANNTATATGCCCGGAACGTTCCAAGCCATCGGCACCTACGTTACGGGCTTCAATGCCAGCTACAACGCGCTGCAGGCGATATTAACCCAACGCTTGTCGCACGGACTGAGCTTCAACGCCAACTATACGTTTGGCAAGGGCATTGACCTGGTTTCCAGCGACAACTACAACGGTGGGCTGGGCTTTACGGATTCCAGCGATCCCGCCAGGGACAAGGGACCGACCGACAGTTTGGCGCACCACATCTTGAACATCTCCGGAACGTATGAGACGCCCAAGGTGCGGAATCTGGGAACGATCGGCAATTACGCGCTGAGCGGGTGGCAGGCCAATGCGATTGTACAATTCCGCAGCGGCCTTCCGGTGAACATCACATCCGGCGTGGACAGCAACGCCGACAACAACTGGAACGATCGTCCTAATGTGACCGGGAACTATAAAGAATCTGGTTCCAGGGCGCAGAAGATTGCTGAGTACTTCAACTACACTGCTTTCTCAGCGGCTCTTCCAGGCACTTACGGCAACGTCGGCCGGAACTTCCTGATCGGACCTAAATTCGTAGACGCCGACCTGTCGTTCTTCCGGAACTTTCCGATTTACAAGCAACATCAGCTACAGTTCCGCGCGGAATTGTTCAACGCCTTCAACCACACCAATCTCGGAAACCCCGATGGGGGTTTGCTTGACAGCAACGTCGCCAGGATTACTTCTACCGCCAATGCGGGACGTATTGCGCAGGGCGGCTTGAAGTATTCGTTCTAAACTTTACCGGGCTGGTCACACATGTCTCCTGATCTTGTGGCCAGCCCATTTTTTGCTCCGTTGTATCTTCATACCTGACCTCTGGGGGAAAGATGTCGAACCGCAGATACCGTGCGTTCTTTCAGTTCATTGCCAACGCTCTCGTTCCGATGCTGCTTATGGCTATTGTCGTGACGCCATCCAAAGCAGAAGATTTGAAGACAGCAAATACAGCCAAGGCAGCTCCCAAGCCCCTATACCGCGATCCGGTTCACGATGGAGCCGCCGACCCGTCGCTGATCTGGAATCGCGCGGAAAAGAAATGGATGATGTTCTATACCAACCGGCGAGCCGACCTGTCGAGTTCCGATCCCAAGGATGTCGCATGGATCCACGGGACACAAATTGGCATAGCCGAATCGAAGGATAGCGGCACGACCTGGACGTATGCAGGCACAGCCAAGATTCCCTACGGAAAGCCCAACTACACGTTCTGGGCTCCTGATCTGGTCTGGGATCGTGGTCTGTATCATATGTTCGTGACCGTGGTGCCTGGCATCTTCCATGACTGGAATGCGCCCCGCCAAATCATTCACCTGACAAGCAAGAATTTAGCTGTCTGGAAATTTGAGTCGAAGCTAACTTTGTCTTCGAATCGCACCATCGATCCGTACATCCTCAAGCTCACGGATGGCAGTTGGCGTCTCTGGTACAAGGATGAAGAGGATCATAGCTACATCCATTATGTGAACAGCCCAGACCTCTATCAATGGACGGCGGGGGGCGTAGCCATCAATGACCGCTCCAGCGAAGGCCCCATCGTCTTTCGTTGGAAGGGCAGCATTTGGATGATCGTTGATGCGTGGAGCGGCTTGGGGGTTTACCGATCGTCCGACGCCTTGCACTGGACGCCGCAAAAGGAGAATCTCCTCACCGGGGCCGGGCTGCTTCCAACGGATCGTTCGGAGGGCCACCATGCCGATGTCGCCATCAGCAAGGGGCGTGCATTTCTTTACTACTTCGTACAGCAGGAAGGTCCGGATATGGTTCCCAACAGGCCGGAATCAGCGAATCGATCCGTGCTTCAGGTTGTGGAATTGACAGAGCAAGACGGGCAGTTGAAGGCAGACAGAAACCGTCCAACCTATGTATCGCTTGAGCCTGCGGGGGATCGATATAGATAACGAATTCTCTTCGTGCGCGAATACCCGTCGAAGTGCTCTGATGAGTATTTGCGCGCGAAGAGTTGAATGAAGCCTGGCATCGAATGATACGCTGGAAACCTATGTTCGACACTGAGGCTCCAAAGCCAGGAATACGGTTGGCCCGCGAAGTTATACCGCAATTGCTCGCAAGAACAGTTGCGGCTTCTCTGTGCGTCTCAGTCGTGTTATTTTGCGCAAGCACGCAGGGGGGAGCGCAAGTGCCTTCTCGCCCTGTTGAATCCCCATGGACGAGCCTGACCAGGCAATTGAATCGGGCGATCAGCATCGCCGAGCACGGGGACACGCAACAGGCATTGGTTCTCGCCGATGCGCTACTGGAGAAACATCCTGATTTTGTGCCAGCGCTCAAATTGAGGGGTTTATTGCTGGAAGAGGCCGGGCGCGGCGCTGAAGCAGCACAGGCCTATGAAAAAGCTCTGCAGATCATGCCCAACGATCCCGGCCTGCTTTTCAAGTTCGGAGTCAATCGGTTGGCGGTCGGCGACAACGATCAGGCAATCCACCTGTTCCTCCGCCATTTGAGTATTCTTCCCAGAGACGGCGATGCACTCTTCTATCTTGCCCAGGCATATCACCTGAACGGACAGGACGATCTAGCTCTGAAAGCCGCCCGCGAGAGTGTCAAGGTTGCTCCAGACAACGCGCAAGTCTGGCAAAAATACGGAGAACTTACTTGCGGTTCAGGGGACAGCGAAGCCGGCCTCAAGTCGCTGCTGAAAGCGCAGCAACTCGATCCCACATTGGAACAAATAGACTTCGACATCGGGGCCGCACACTACGACAGCATGGACTTTCCCGATGCCGCGAAGTATGCAGCGAGGGCAGTCGCGAGGCAGCCCAAGAACTTGAAGGTGTTGGCGCTGCTTGCTTCCGCGGAGGAAAAGTTATCCCAATGGCGAGACGCCCAATCGGCATTTGAACGCATTCTGGCAATTGAGAAGGACGATGTCCCTTCTTTGCTCGGACTTGGGCATTGCAAACTGGAACTCCGGCAATATCAGGCGGCAATCGATACTCTGCAACGCGTTTTGCAGGTGGATCCAGCCCAGATGCAGGCCCATTACTATTTGTCCCGTGCCTATGCCGCATTGGGCAGGACGGCGGATGCGCTGCACGAGGCGGAACTGCACCATCGGATGGAACAGATGTCTTTCGCGCAAGCCGAACTTGGCAGCGAAGGGAACAAGTCCACCTGGAAGAAAGCTATGCAGTACCTGGCCGAGGGGCGGGAGGAGGAGGCGTTAAGTCTGTTTCAGAAAACTCCAAAAGATTCTTCCGCAACTTCCGGAGATCCATATGTATTTGTCGGATCTATCTATCTCTCCATGGGAGATGCCAAAGATGCTCTGCGCAATCTTCATTGCGCATTGGAAGTTGAACCGAGGGTTCGCGGAGCGCATACTTATATGGGTTTGATCGCGCTTCAAGAGGGTGATCTGGACACGGCAGACAAGGAATTTGACGCCGAGCTTGCAAACGACCGAAATTATCTTCCCGCTATCGCGGAGTTAGGCGAAGTGCGCTACCGGCAGCAGCGCTGGACGGATGCGGCGGACCTCTTGTTGAGGTCCAGGACGAGAACCCCCATGTTGCTGTATATGCTCTGCGATTCTTACTTTCATCTTGGCAAGAGGCAGGATGCGAGACTCACCGCCGAAGTCCTGGCGGCATATGCGCGGAACGAACCGGAAGTGATACGCGCGCTCATCGATCTGATCAACCGCAATGGGGAATCCGCTCTCGCACAGCAATTGTCGGGCAATCCGAATCCCTGAGCGGCGCCGCTCATTACCGCCCTTCGGTCACGGTGAGAATCTGATCTGCCTTGACGTTGGTCAAGATCTGTTTCACGCCGCTTGGCCATGCCAGTTCGATCTTATCGATGACGGTGGCGTCACCCAATCCAAAGTGGACCCGCTTATCGCTGGATGAGTTATACCCAACGGCGGTTGTCGCTTCATTGTACTGATCGCCATGCGACGTAGAGATTTTCACCTTCGTCCCCAGACCATCGCGGTTGGACTTGACGCCAACCAACTTCAGAATGATCCAGTGGTTTTGGTTCTTCGTACGATTCATCAGAAGTTCGGGGGGGCCATTCAGAACAGTCACCACAATGTCGATTTTTCCATCGTTGCTGAAATCGCCAAAAGCTGCTCCGCGATGCGCAGCAGGCACGGTAAATCCTGCGCCTGCTCCCGAACTCACATCCTCGAAGGTCAGATTGCCCTTGTTGCGGAGCAGGAGATTTGGAAGCACATAGGGCCGGTGTACAACCGCGTCCGCATTGTCGAGAATGTCGGAAGTGGCCGCAAACAGATCCTTTCGACCATCGTTATCGAAGTCGAAGGCGCCGGTTCCCCAAGCGGTGAAACGGCTGGTCAGAGTGGTCAGCCCGGCCCTGCTGGTGGCATCCTCGAATTGGCCGCCACCTAAATTGCGATAGAGCGGAAAGGTATCGCCGAACATGGCGGTGTGAAAGATGTCCGGTTTCCCGTCGTTGTCCAGGTCGCGAAAATCCGCGCCCATTCCGGCCACGGTCTTGCCGTTTCCGGTAAATGCAACTCCGGCTTCCGATGCGACATCCGTGAAGGTCCCATCGCCATTGTTATGAAGGAGAAAATTCTGAAATGTATCGTTCGAAACAAAGATATCGGTGAAGCCGTCGTTATCGTAGTCGGCAAAGGCTACGCCCATTCCCTTGCCTACGTATTGAGAAATATGGGACTGGACTGAGACATCGGTAAACGTTCCGTCGCCATTGTTGCGGTAAAGGATGTTGTGCGTACCCTGAAATCCGTTAGGGGAGCAGTAGGCCGGTACTCCCTCCTGATTGCAAAGAGCCGCGGTATGTATATCGTAGTCGAGATAGTTGACGACAAAAAGATCAAGAAGTCCATCGTTGTTGTAATCGAACCACCCTGCAGTTATTGACCAGGCTTTCCCGGATTCCGGAATTATTCCGCTCACACTTGCCTTTGCCGTTACATCGGTGAAGGTTCCATCCCCGTTATTATGGAATAGCTGATTATAATTGACGCCTGTGACGTATAGATCCACAAAGCCGTCATTGTCGTAATCGCCAGCGGCTACTCCCATCGAGTAGCCTATGCCCTTCAAGCCTGCGCTCTCTGTGACATCTGTAAAGGTTCCGTCGCCATTATTACGGAAGAGGCGATTGTAGTAACTGGGATCGCTCTTTTCGAGCGAAGGAATCGCTGCGCCGTTGGTGAAGAAGATGTCCAAAAATCCATCGTTGTTGTAATCGAATACCGCTACACCGCCTGTCATGGTCTCAATGGAGTACCTCTGCGGGCTGACACTGTTTTTAAGTATGAACTTGATCTTAGATGCTTTGATCACATTTTCAAATTCTATCGCCGACGCTGTAAGCATCACTGTATTTGCGTGTGGTTTGCTCACGGGAGTCTGACTGTGCGTCACTGCGGAAGGGGACACGACTTCCTGCGCACTGGACTCCACCCCCGTGCAAATAATGGCTGTCATGACCAGCAGACAGCAGAAGGAAATCATGGCGGCCTGGACGGTCATGCCGGCGGATGTTTCTGATGTGATGTCAGAGGCTGCTGGGATGATCGAAGGATTCGCGTACTTGCGTCGCAATTGCATCATTTTCGCATGAACCAGATGTAGCGGAATTACAAGTGGGCCGCAACTGCTCCGGCCCTACTCGTCAGTACTGCTGTTCAGGAATGAAGGTAGCTCTCGATGTATGGCGTCAATGTTGGCGTGACCGGCCTCAGCGAGACCCTTTCCTGGTGGTGATTAATTAGAAGTTCTTGGCAATACCTGGACCGAGCATCAGGATTGGCTAGTGCTCATTTGGGGACTAGCCATCCCCAAGGCAACGCGAAGACGTCGGCTTCAAGCGGACGTGCTTTGCCGCCATGCAACACCACTCCCCTGACAAGAGATGCTTTGCGCTTCAAGTCATCCCGGAAGGCGCGGATTCCATTTGCGTTACTGGTGGTTACCTGACTGCCTGCCTTGATTTCCAATGCAACCAACTTGCCGGCTTCTTCCAAAATGAAGTCCACTTCGTGCCCCGCGCGGTCGCGCCAGAAGTGCAACTTGCGTTGTTGTGGATCGAGGGCGCGCCATGTCTCCAGGGTCTGAAACAGGGTTTGCTCCAGCCAAAATCCCGCGTCCATGCGTGTCGTCACGTCGGCGGACGACCTGATCCCCGCGAGCCAGGCGGCAAGGCCGCAATCCGTCCAGAGCAACTTCGGTGCTTTGACGAGCGCCGTAGAGGGATTGGTCCCCATCGGGCGGATGCGCGTGATCAGGCAACCTGTTTCTAGCAAGTTCAAATACCGGTGCGTGGTCGGATGACTGAGCGCCGCGTCGCGGGCCAAATCGGCTTGGTTAAGCAGCTTGCCCGTCCGTTGCGAGGCCAGCATCATCACGCGCTGAAAATCAGGCAGGCTGGAGACGGCGCTTAATTGACGCAAATCCCGCTCCAGATACGTTTGCACATACGCAGCGAACCACAGGCCGCGATCCGCTTCGGAAGCGATCTGCAGTGCAGGCGGGAATCCTCCGCGCAGCAGCCATCGAGGCCAGTCACCTGGTTCATCCGGCCACTCACGCCAATCAAAATCCGGCGCGAACAAACGATCCAGCGGCAACAATGCGTCCTTGCGTTCCTGCCACTCTGTCGGACAAAACGGCCGAAGATCCAAGTAGATTGCGCGGCCGGCCAGTGTGTCCGCCACATGTTTCATTAGCAGCAGGTTGGCAGAGCCGGTCAGAATGAAGTCTCCGGGTCGCCGCTGTGTGTCCACAGCCCGTTTGACTGCGAGCAGGATCTGCGGCGCCCGCTGGACCTCATCGAGAATGACGGGGCGCGTGGCAAGCAGCGATTCTGGATTGCGCTCGGCCTGATCGAGAACGCCTACATCATCGAGAGTGAAATACGTCCGCGTTGGCTCAGTCGCCTGCGTGAGCGTGGTCTTGCCCGTCTGACGCGCGCCCGTTAACACAGTGACGGGCATGACCCGAAGGGCCGTTTGGAGATTGCGACGAAACCAGCGCGGTTTAATTCTTTCCATATCTTGTAATAAATCATTTCACGCGATGAAATACAATAGAAAACTGACGACCTTCCGGCGAAGGGGACGGTCAGTTGAAGCGAGACAGGCAAGAGCCGGACAACGAAGGTACAAACAAAGGTACAATTTCGTCGCCCCTACGCTCTCTAAAAGACTTACGGCTTCTTGAAATGCCGCAGAATAATCTGTAAGTCTATGATTCTTATAGTGTTTGCACTCTGTCACGGCAGAGGTCGCGGGTTCGAGCCCCGTCGTCCCCGCCATTCATTCCAAAGGAGTTAGGAGTGTTTGGCAAGTGACATTCAAAGGTACAATAAAGGTACAATAAGGAATTTCGAGCCCTCATTGGGCGGCCGAGACAACAGGATTAGGACAAGGAAAGGCTTCCGGCTTGCGGAGGCCTCTTCTGCTTTTTGGAGCCATGACTCGTCCGATGTCGTTCCAATTTCGAATGGCAAACGCGAGGTCGTTTTTGGGTGCCGATCCGAGCTGCCACGTCTGCGGCAGCCAACTGACTTGGGATTTCTGCGCCCCTCGATTTGATACTCGGCGATTTTGCATAAAGCGAGCA
>PLOG01000189.1 GCA_003142935.1 Acidobacteriaceae bacterium | reverse complement strand
CTCTCGCGCAGGCCGGCCGTGTCCACAAGCTCGAGAGGAATGCCGTCAAGCGAGATTCGCTCCGTCACCGTGTCGCGGGTGGTACCGGGGGTTGCAGTCACGATGGCACGGTCGCTCTCGACCAGTCGATTGAAGAGCGAACTCTTGCCGGCGTTGGGACGGCCCACGATGGCGAGCGTGAGACCGTCGTGAACAATGCGTCCTCGGGCAAACGACGCTTCAAGCGCCATTAGTGGGGGCGTGAGCGCGTCGATGCGCCCGGCAATCTCGCCCTGGGGCGCCACGTCCACGTCGTCTTCAGCAAAGTCGATGCCGGCTTCGAGCAGGGCAATGAGATCGACCAGCGATTGCTTGATGGGCGCAACTCGCCGGCTGAGCGCGCCCCCCATCTGGCTGGCAGCCACGCGCACCTGGGTGAGCGTCTGCGCTTCAATCAGGTCGCGCACAGCCTCGGCCTGGGTAAGGTCGAGCCTGCCGGCGAGAAAGGCGCGCTGAGTGAATTCGCCAGGCTCAGCCAGCCGCGCTCCCAGATCGAGCGCACGGCGAAGCAAGGACTCCAGGACAACAGGCGATCCGTGCGCGGCAATCTCGACGAGGTCCTCGCCGGTGTAGGAGTTGGGAGCGGCGAACCAGGTGACAAGAGCTTCATCGATTCGCGGAGGTTGGGGCTGTTCGGCTCCGTTTCCCCCAGTGTCGAGCACATCCGCCAGGCGTGCGCGACCATGCTCGAGCGGCAGGCGGAGACTGACCAGCTGGACAGCGATAGAAACGGCCTCTGGTCCACTCAGGCGGACAATGCCGATGCCGCCCCTGCCGGGTGGCGTGGAGACTGCGGCAATTGTGTCGTTATTCGTCTCGGGAGTCGTGGCGGGGTCAGACATGTGCTGGAATCAGTGTAGAAGCTTGCCGCCCAGTGGCGCGGAAGTGGGACATGTGCGACTTGTGATCGCCAGATTTTGAAGCCGGGCAAGAATATAATCCTGTGTAGCGCGGTGGAGGCGATTTCTACCCATCTGGGGCCTTTTTCCAACACCGCGAACATCCGATTCTTAAGGTCTGATTCTCTTGAAAGCTAAGATACTGCAGGGCTTGCGCAGCCTAAGAGCAAGTCTAAATAGGGAAATGGTTTGCCGTGTGGCTCTTGCGGCCTTGCTGGCGATCGCGGCGGAAGCCAGTTCGCAGCAACCCGGTCAGAGCGTCTGGCAGGGAATGTTGCGCAACTCAGCCGGCGCTCCTTTGGAGGGCGCGAAGGTGCGGCTGGCAGGCAAGGGCGCCCAGGCCGTGGCAGTGACGGGCACCGATGGCGCGTTCCGGCTGGCTCCCATTCCCGCCGGCCAGTACCGCCTGACCGTTGAGGCGAAGGGCAAGAGGGCGAACTACGCGCAGCCTATCGATCTCCAGCCCGATACGGCTCACGTTGCGCTTACCCTCTCCGAACGTGGTGAACTCACGGTTGCGGCGGTTCAGGCTCAGACCGCAACGGGCGGCGAGCAACTGTCAAGCCAGGCTGTGAGCGAGTTGCCGCTGAACAAACGTGACTTCAGCACACTGCTTCTGCTAGCGGCCGGCACCATGACCGACGCGAATGGCGCCACCAATTTCACGGCACAGTTCGCCATCAATGGACAACGCGGAGTGGAAGCTGTGTTTGCCATGGATGGCGCCGACATCAGCGATCCGGAGATGGGTGGGGCGACGTTCTCAAATTTCAACGTGGACGCCGTTGAGCAGATCCAGTCCAGTTCCGGGTGGATGCCTGCCGAGATTGGCCGCGGGGCCGCCGGGTTCACAAACATTGTCACGCGTTCCGGAGCGAGCGGGTTCCATGGGTCATTTTTTGAATTCGTACGCAACTCCGCCTTTGACGCGCGTAATTACTTCGACCATGCCACCTTAGCCTATCCAGGCAGAATTCCTCCTTTCCGCCGCAACGAATTCGGCTCTACCAACGGCGGCCCGGTCTACCTTCCTCACGTGTACGACGGCCGTAGCCGGACTTTCTACTTCGCGCAGTTCCAGGGCTTCCGCCAGGTTTTGGGAACTACGCAAGTGATGCCCGTGCCAACCCCGATCGAGCGGACCGGCCAAGATACGCTCACCTATCCAGACGGTTCTGTCGATACGCTGACAGTGCCTGTCAATCCAGGCATCGCGGCTGTGCTCAAGCGCTATCCTCTTCCGAACGATGCGAGCGGTCCGTTTCTGGATCACACCTATGCGACGGCGTCGAAGGTGGCTACAGACGCCGATCAGTTCTCACTGCGTCTCGACCACAAGTTTTCCAGCAAAGACCAGTTCTTTGCTCGCTTCAATTTCGACAATCTAAGCGGACCGACCACGAATCCCGACCAGACAGCAATCGATCCTTCGTTTGGTGTTCAGTACATCGATAGGCAGCGCAACGTGGTGGGCACCTATACGCACGAGTTTTCGCCGCGGCTTACGCTTGAATCGTCCCTCAGCATTCAGCGCACCACGCCGGGGTTTCCCACGCCAAACTACACCGATCCGGCGGTCAAGTTCAACGATGGCCTGTTTGAGGCGTTCAACTCCGCGGCCGGAACGGTGATGCAGGCCTACGGGAATCTCTTCCAGCTCCGCGAGAATCTGGCTTTCACCGCTGCGCGGCATTCGTTCAAAGCGGGCGGAGAAATCCGTGCAAACCGCGACACCACGTACTTTGGAATTAGCCCCAACGGCGAATACGACTTTGGCGGAGGTGCTGCTTATGTTCCCGGACCACCGAACAGCAATGTTCCGGTTATTACCGCGTCGAAGAACACAGCGCACGATCTCTATGCAGGCGATCTTTTGCCTGACACGCTTTCCAGTTTCTTGATTGGAAGTCCATTCGACTATACCGCATCGGTCGCGCCACCTTATTTTTCGAGCGGAGAGCACATTGGCCCGGCGGCCATTAGCCGCAACAATGTGGATGCCTATGCGCAGGACACCTGGAAGATTAGCAGCCGCTTTACGCTTGACTACGGGATTCGTTGGGAACTTTATAGACCTATCAGTGAGCGTGCCAAGCGGACAGCAGGATTTCTGTACGTGAACGATACTCAGGAGTACGTCGTGAATCCGCAGCCCGGCTACCGGACTAACTGGAAGGGATGGGGTCCGCGCATCCAGGCGGCATGGCAGGTTTCAGACAAGTTCGAAGCGCATGCCGGCGGCGCAGTTACGGTGATCCCTCCGAATCTCTGGCAGGATAACCTTCTGACCGGCTCGACGCCGTTTGCCGTGATGCCGAGGCTCTTGTCAGCCTCGAATGCGCCCATCGGCTACGGATTTAAAATTACGCCGGCGCAATTGCCGCGCGCCTACACACTGGCGGGCGCCGATATTTTCCCCACTGGACGCACCAACACAGTTGCACCCAACACGGCGATGGATGTGGATCGCTATGAGCAGGATGTAGCAGCGCTCACGGCGGGCCACGTAGTCAGCGATCTGTCTCTCGCCGGCGTCGATCGCAACTTCGGCAACGCTACGCTGTACACCTGGACGGTAGGACTGGAGCGCAAATTCGCCGACCTGACAGCAGATGCCAGTTATGTGGGAACCGTTGGCGTGAAGCTTCCGCGTTTCAGCTTTCCCAATGCGTATCCAGGCGCAGATGCCACGTTTGCTCCGCTCACCAGATTCGACAAGGCTGGAAATGTGATTGGCGGCTTTGGGACCGAGAGCGAAATCACGGCGACCGCGCACTCAAATTATCACGCGCTGCAAACCTCGCTGTCCGGCACCGTAGGTCATGGAGGGCCCGGAATCCAGGCGAGCTACACCTGGAGCAAATCAATCGACGACACCAGCGAAGTGCTTGGCGGAACGGGATCCACCGGGGCTGTCGCGCAGGGATATCCGCAGAACCCCTACGACACGCACCCGGAGCGAGGTCCGTCATCGTTCGACGTGACCGACGGCTTTGGTTTGAGCGTGGCGCAGGACATGCATCTGGAGAGCGTGAACTTCCTTCGTCCTGTGAGCCGAAAGATGACGGACGGCTGGGAACTGCTGAGCATTTCAAGCATCAGCTCGGGCTCACCGTTCACGATCTTTTCAGGGATTCAGCAGACGGGCGCGGGCTCTAACGGCGTAGACCGCCCTGACCAGATTGCAACGCCGCACCTGTCGACTGCACGCAAAGTGCGCGCGGACTACTTCGGCCAGGGTACGAATAACGCAACCGCGTTCTTCTCCATCCCCATTCATATCGCCGGCGGAAGCGGGCCGAATCAGGGGCGTTTTGGAACGCTGGGGCGCAACAGCTTTCGTGGCCCGGCATATTACAACTTCGACTTTGCGCTCATCAAGGACACGCCCTTTGGGCGCCGCAGGAGTGGAGCCGAACGTATCGATCTGCAGTTCCGCAGCGAGTTTTTCAACCTCTTCAACATCGTGAACATGGGCCTACCCGCCAACATACTCAACGGCTCCGGTTTTGGAGAGATCAGCAAGACCGCCGGCACATCGCGCCAGATTCAATTCTCGCTCAAATTGATCTATTGACAGCCTTCCTTCCAGGACGGACTCGCCGAAATCTGGTTCTGGGTCGATCTCACCAACGAAATGGCGTTGTGGGGATGATCGCCCAGCCTGCAGCAGACAGCTTTAATCGCCGGGCCGCCATTGCGAATCACTGCGCCATAAGAGCTTCCTATTGCGTTCCCATAGGTGCGGGTGTAGAGTGTTCATATTGTTTTGCAATAGGAGCCGACCAATGGGCGAAAAGACCGATGTCTGGCAGGGAACGCTGACGCTGATGGTGCTGAAGACGCTTGAATCGATGGGACCGCAGCACGGNNCGCAAGGCGAAGTTCTACGAGCTGACCAAGGCGGGACAGCGCCGGGTGCGCAAGGCTGCCGCGGAGTGGGAACAGACGACGGAGATTCTGGCGCGGTTCCTGGCTCCTGCCGAGGAGGCGTGATGCGCAGACTAAGGGCATTGTGGATGCGGTTTCGCGGACTGTGCCAGGGCCAGCAGGCAGACAACGACTTCGCGGCGGAAGTGAAAAGCCACGTGGCTATGCACACCGAGGATGGAATTCGCGCCGGGCTGAGCCTGGATGAGGCGCGGCGGCAAGCGCTCGTGCGACTGGGCGGGGTGGAGCAGGTGCGGCAAGCATATCGCGAACGGCGTACGCTTCCCTTGATTGAAAGCCTGGTGAGCGATGCTGGTTATGGCCTTCGCGGACTATTGAGGAGTCCCGGCTTCACAGCCGTCGCCGTCCTGACACTTGCACTTGGTATCGGGGCAACATCCACAGTTTTCACGGTTGCCGATGCCGCGCTCCTGCGATCATGGCCAGCTAGCGAACCGCAGCGGATGGTTCGGATTGTCGCCTCAACACCGCAAGGCGCCGACTATTCGTTTTCATACCCAGACGCAGTAGATTTGGCCGCGCAAAGCCGGACGCTGGAGGGGATTATTGCCTATGCGCGTTACGCGGCGACAATTCACTCCGGCTCGGAATCTCAGGCTCTGCTCGACGAGGTTGTTTCTCCCAATTACTTCTCGCTGCTTGGAACGGATCCCGGGCTAGGCCGGCGGTTCGCTGCGGCCGCGCAAAGCGGTCAACCTTGTGTCGTCATCGGCAACGCTGTCTGGCAACGTTTCTTCGGCTCCGATCCGGAGCTGGTGGGCAAACAAATCTTACTCTCGGGCCGGAACTATACCGTGGTTGGCCTTGCTCCGCGAGGATTCCGCGGGATGACAGCATTCATTCCCGCAGAACTGTGGTTTCCAATCACAGCGCGGTATGGAGCATCCGAACGCGGGTTCCGCGGTTTCGAACTCGTGGGCCGCCTCCGGCCCGAGTTTACCCCGGCACAGGCGCAAGCGGAACTTGAAGCCACAGGGCAGCGCCTCGCACAAGCCTACCCTGCCGTCGATAAAGGAAGAACAGTTACCGTCATCTCCGAACGCCAGCGCCTGCGTGAAGCGGCCACGCCTACAGCGATGCTGATGGGCGCCGTGGGCATTGTGCTGCTCATCTGCTGCGCAAACGTGGCGGGGCTCATCCTGGCGCGCGGAGATGCGCGCCGGAAGGAGATTGCCATGCGGTTAGCGCTGGGAGCGACACGCTTCCGAATCGTTCGGCAACTGCTCACCGAGAGCATGCTGCTCGCGTTGATAGGTGCGGGCCTGGGTCTCATTGTGGCCGTCGAGCTCTTCCGCTTGCAGAGCGCCCTCATGCCGCCGGCGAAGTTCTCCCTCGGCCTGGATCTGCATCTGAATGCAGCGGCAATCCTCTTTACGATTGCTGTCTCGATGCTGGCCGTTATCTTGTGCGGGTTGCTGCCTGCGATTCAAGCTACAAAAATGAGCTGCGCTCCGGCATTGAAGTCAGACGAAAGAGGCGGCCCTCCGCGCCGTTTTACCTTGCGGGGTTCCCTGGTGGTGGCCGAGATTGCGATGGCGGCTACGCTCCTCACCGCGTCCGGACTCGTTGTGAAGAGCTTCCTCGTCAGCCTAAAGATGAACCTGGGCTTCGACCGCGAGAAGCACCTGGTATTCTTCGATCTCGGGCCCGGGTATGACCTCGCTCGTAGCGCGGCCTACTTTCAGCAGGCGGAGACAAGCGCCGCGGCACTGCCCGGTGTGCGGCATGCTGCACTCGCGCAGCGCATGCTCCTCTCCGACTTCGGAGGCGGCGCGGAAAAACGTGTCTCCATTCCCGGCATCGAGCTGCCGCAGGGACAAACGACCATTCCAGTCAAGTTCAACGCAGTGGATAGCGGCTACTTCCAAACCGTCGGTACGCATCTTCTCGATGGCCGCGAATTCACCATGGCCGACGGCCCTCACACGGCCCGAGTCGCCATCGTCAGCCGCACCATGGCCGAGCGCTATTGGCCGGCCTCAACCGCGATCGGTAGGCAGATCGTCGTGGACGGAAAGCCCTGTCAGGTGGTTGGGGTGGCTGAAGACGCAAAGATCATTCAACCGCATGAGGCACTCGAAGCGTACATCTATCTGCCCTTTGCGCAATGGCCTCGCGGAGAGGCAAGTCTGATTCTCGAATCGGAGCAAGATGGCCGCCCGGTAATCGCAGCGATGCGCAACGTGCTTCAGACCATGGATCGCAATGCGCCCCTCGATGTCCGAACCGTTGACTATCTGATGCAACAGGCTTTCTGGGAAGACAGGATAACCGCGGCCTTTGTCGGGATTCTGGGGCTGCTCGCAATCTTCTTTGGAGCTCTGGGACTTTACGGAGTGATTTCGTTCGCCGTGAACCGGCGCCGCCGGGAAATCGGCATTCGCATGGCACTCGGCGCTGAGCGCAACGACGTGGTGCGAATGGTGCTCCGTGAAGGAATGGCGTTCGCCGCAATAGGCTCGGTCATCGGCCTGATCGCGTCGCTGCTTACCATGCGCGTCTTATCGAGCGTGCTCTATGGCGTAAAGCCGACCGATCCGCTCGCGTTTGCGGGTAGTGTCGCAGTGGTAATTTCAGTGTCGCTTATCGCGTGTTGGATTCCGGCGCGGCGCGCGGCTTCCATTGATCCCATGCAAGCGTTGAGGACAGAGTAGATGAAAACACTCGTTGCCTGAACGCTTACTCCCGAACGATCCGGCTGGTACACTCCGACATTGGGAGAGATGTATGAAGGCAAGCGCAATCGAGTTTCGCCTGCGGATGGTAATCCAAATCATCATCGTCGCAATGGGGATGTGGGCTCCCTGGATCAGGCCGTGGGATTTTGGAAGGCGGCTCTCCACGCTGGAATGGATGGCGCTCGAGATCAGCCGGACGGGGCTGGCGAGTTTCAACGTCTCCACACCCATCGTCATTGTCTTCGGCGCGATCCTCGCCGCAATCGGCATGGTGCTGCGTGTATGGGGAGCGGCCTACCTGGGATACGACGTCGTGCACCACGCAGAGATGCAGGGAGGCGGGGTAATGGCCGCAGGGCCTTATCGCTACATGCGCAATCCGCTCTACCTGGGCGGCTGGTTCATGATGGCTGCCGTCGCACTTTTGTTCACTCCGACCGGAGCCCTGTTCATTGTGGCGCTGGTAGGGTTCTTTTATCTGCGCCTGGTTCTCGGCGAAGAAGCCTTCCTCTCGGCAAAACTGGGCGAGCCTTACCGCGAGTATCTGCACGACGCGCCACGCATCTTCCCACGACTTCGAGCTACTTTGCCGCGGGCCGCGCTAAAACCGCACTGGCTCACCGCCCTCTTGACCGAGATCATGCCAATCGGGACCTTTATCACGCTGGCTTTTGTGTCGTGGACCTATGACAACACAGCAATGCTATGGGGCATTCTCATCAGCTTTGTGGCTTCAATGATCGTGCGGGGAATGATGAAAGCGCCGATTCCCACCTGTGCTTTTGTCGTGGTCTCTCCGACGGCATGGGGTCTGTTCCACCTGTCGATTGTCAGAGCTCTCCTGATTGGAATAGGAGCATTTCTAGTGGTGCGGGCGCTTATGCCGCGCGTCAAGCCGGAGACGAACTCACGGCAATAGACTCGCCGCGTTTTTTCCCTTGCTTGCCAAGGTGTGTCCATCCGAAGCCAGCCGGATACTTCAGTCCGAAGCCCAGCAGCCGGTCAACGCCAATATGGTTCAGCCAGATGAGCGCATAAGGCAACGGGCCGGCTGCGTGCAGCAGCAAGGCTGCCAAGGCCAATGTGATGGGCGTGACCGTGGTGTGGATAGCGTTGTAGCAGCGAGCACCCCAGCAAGGCGAGGCCAAATAGCCGAGCATGCTCAGGTCGGGCACAAGCCACAACGCGACAAAGAGCCACCAACTGGAACCGGTGCGCGCGTAGAGCACGGCAGAGATCGCCGACAGCGCGAGCCCCTCAAGTCGCAGAAAAAGAAGAACGGGCGCGCCCACTGCGGGAGCCTGTCTGAATTGCAGTTCGAAATTCATTTCGTCAGCGGCGGAAGTTGTCGATGCCATACTGAGTTCGATGCCGTGCCGTGACCGACGGATTGAGTAATTATCATCGTCCAGGAATGCTCCCGGAAGAACAAAGGGGAGAAGCCGATGGCTTCTCCCCTGGTGTCCGCAGTCCGATGGAGACTACTTTTTGGGTGGGGCGATGACGTCCTTGGCGGCCTTGGCCACGCGGAACTTGACAACGGTCTTGGCCTTGATCTTGATGGCCGCGCCGGTCTGAGGGTTACGGCCGATGCGGGCCTTGCGCTCTGCCTTTACGAGCCGGCCGATGCCGGGGATGACGAATACGCCGTTCTTCTTGGTTTCCTTGATGGCGGTCTCAGCCAGCAGGTCCAGGAAGGCAGCGGATTGCTTGTTGGTGAGTTCGAGCTTCTCGGCCAGATGCCGTGTGAGTGCGGTCTTGGTCAGTCCAGTTGCCATTATGATGTTCTCCTTCTTGGCGAGCCCTATGGGCTGCCTTGTTGACGGGCTTCCGCCGCGAAACGCGTACCGCATGGAGAAGGTGCAACTTGGGCTGCGCTGCACAAAACCCCTGTATTCATGCGGCTTCGAAGAACCCTGCCGATGGTTACAATGCGGCTTTGGGGTAGGCAAAGTCAATGGGAAAAGCCCGATTTCCACAGGATTCTTCAGGATTTCGTCGGTTTTTGCCGACTTTTGGCCTATTTTCTTGGATTTTGGCTCGATTCGACGCTGCGATTCACTTCACTTGGCTTTAGACGCGGATATTTGCCAAGCCACTGCGGAACCGTTTTATCTCAACCCGAAGAGCACTTTTCTCTTCGGCGCCTGTGCCGCTGCAATGGGGGTGTTGAGAGCATCCACCACGGGCGCCGCGATCTTGAAGTAGCGAATCAGCGTGGCGGCGAAGTTCGGTTTGAGAGCTTCGGTGGCAGGCAAGCTTGCGGCCAGTCCCCATTGGCGGCAGCGAATCAGATCCATACCCGGATGCTCGCAGGGAAAGCCCTTGGGTGGTCGCATCAAGGCGTTGCCCTCAAACTCGGAAAATGCCTTGCGGACGGCGGGCTTTTGAAGAAGCTTTCTGAACTCGGCGTGGTGATCGAGCAGCCAATGGCGGATGGCGGCCAGTTGATCCTTCTCCGGCATGTATGCTCCGGCGGCGACAACGACCTCCTTCGCGCCGATGTGGAAGTAGTAGCCGGCCCCGGAAGTCTTTTCAAGCCCCTGATGCGACCACCACGCGGCCACGTGGGTCTTGTAGGGCAGCTTATTGGCGCTGAAGCGCGTGTCGCGATAGATGCGGAAGATACATTTCTCCGCCGGCCGCACAAACTCGGGCGCGAAATCCGTCATCGCGTCGGTCACCTTGCGGATGATGGCCAGCATTGGCTCTTTCAGCTCCGCTTCAAAGACGGCCTTGCGCGGCGCGAACCACTCGCGGTCGTTGTGGCGGGCAAGGTTGCGGAGGAAGGCGAGGGCTTCGGGACGAAGATGGGCGGGGGTTGGCGTAGAGACAGACTTTGCGGCGCGAGACATAACAGAGCCAGTCTACCGAATTACCTTCAATGCGCCGCGGAAAAGCCCGTCGAAATCGGCGGAGAGGGCTGCCTCTTTGGCGATGGCCTGTTCGATGGCCTTTTCGGCGGCGGGACGCTGATAGCCCAGGTTGGTCAGCGCGGAAAGCACATCTTCGGCGGTGGCCCCGCGCACGACCGTTTGGGATGGCGCCACGGCAAAATCGTCCAGCTTGTCTTTGAGCTCGACAACGAGGCGTTCAGCCAGCTTTTTTCCCACACCTGGAATGCGCGTAAGCTGCGCATGGTCCTGGCCGCGGATAGCCTGCACGGTGCGCTCGGAAGAAAGTCCGCTCAGCATCTTGATTGCCAGCTTGGGGCCGACGCCGCTCACCGTGATCAGCCGCTCAAAGAGACGCTTCTCTTGGAGTTCGAGAAAGCCAAAGAGCGCGATTTGGTCTTCGCTGACCTGGGTGTGTATGTGCAGAACGGCCTCGGCGCCCAGCGAGGGCAGCGCCGTAAACGTAGGAACGGAGATGGCGACGTCGTAGCCGACACCGGCCGCCTCGACGATGGCTTGGCCGGGCTGTTTCGAAATGAGCTTGCCGCGCAGATGAGCGATCATGGGTGGAGTTATACCGCTATCCGATCAAGATAGCTTAGTGCTTTCTCTACACTCCCATCGATTTTCAGAGCCGAGCGGCGTGCGAGCCGATAAAGGTCAGTCAGAAGCCCCGCGAGATGTCTATCTTCCACCGTGTCATAACCAAAGGAGGGATCCTTTTCAATCGATACGCTCAGAACATCTTTGTCTGAACTTAAAGATTCATCGTGAACAATCGAAATTAGATCATGCCCATCAATCCGACGCGGATCGAATTCAACGAGAGAAAACGCCAACTGCTCATCCTGCCCTAGATTAACGATTGAAACTTTGGCTTTGAGGTTGCCTTCGAGTGTGGTGGTGAAGGCCGTTGCTCCCGACGGATCAGTGGGGAGAGCCATTAGCATAACCCCAGAAGCTTCCCAGGCAAGCTTTCCCTCGCGAGTCCTAGCGATAAGCTTATCGGCCAGCTTTACGGCTTCGGTGATTTCAATTGAAGAGTTCATTCTCGCGCTCCCTCGGTTCGGCGTTGTACTGATCCTGAAATACCGCAAAGCGATTCATGTATCTGATGGCAACGGTTAAGCAATCTGACCATCTTCTGAGGAGCCTCAGGGAAACCTTCAGATGCAAGTGAAGTGCTAACCATTCGCAAATTATCCACACAAAGTTCTCGTGAAAAACCTGTCGGAAGATATGAGGCTCTGTGGTAGCCAGCAACCATCAGTGAATGGGCTAGATGGTTGGCTGCTTCAATCGCCTTTTCCTTTTGCTTTCCCTGTACTGCCGCTAAGAGTTCCCTGGCATCTACCGCTAACTTTGAAAATTCGTACTCGGTTTCTCTTGCACGAACGGTTCTGGCAGCTTCTTCGGCTGCCTTCTTCGCCCCTTTAGCCTGCACCCAGGCCATCCAACTGAAGACAACACCGGCAACGCTCGCCACTGTTCCTGCGATAGCCAACAGCCAATTCCAATCGCTCCCCGTCATCCAGGCTTCTTTCGCGCGGTGCCGATGAACGTATTCTACCCCCGATTCTGCTCTACAGGAAGGCGAAGGATCCCTGCGCGCGACTGATTCGCTACCCCAGAATCCCCAGCCTCTTGGCGACACGTTCGAATGTTTCCAATGCTTCGTCGAGCTGGCCCTTGGTGTGTTCGCTGGTGAGGAT
>PLOG01000207.1:114581-134976 GCA_003142935.1 Acidobacteriaceae bacterium | reverse complement strand
ATCGGGCAGGTGTTGAACGACACCGGACTTGCCCCCGAATACCTTGAACTGGAACTGACCGAGAGCCTGCTCCTGTCAAATAAGGATGTAATGTTCGAGGTTCTCAATGGCCTGAAAGATATGGGTTTGAAGTTGGCAATCGACGACTTTGGGACGGGGTATTCGAGCCTCAGCTATTTGAGACAATTTCCGGTCACGAAACTCAAGATCGATCGTTCATTCATCCGCGAAGTCGAGCTCAACCCTGACGATGCGGCGATTACCGCTGCGATTATCAGTATGGCAAAAGTCCTGGGCTTGAAGGTAATTGCCGAAGGGGTAGAAAACGAGGCCCAATTATTGTTTCTCGCGGAGCATATGTGCGACGAAGTTCAAGGCTATTATTTCAGCCGCCCATTGAACGCCCAGAATGTCGAAAGAATGCTACGGAAACCTCTGAAGCAAATGAAGGAACGAATGGGTAGCTCAATCGCAGCGTGAGCTACAGCTTAAGCCATGGAAGCGCAGGATCTGTCCGCTCCGGCCGTGTCAAGAGGCTCGGGATTGGTCTATAAGCGTCTTGTGCCGGCTGCCCTTGCAATTCTGCGGCAGCCGGCATCTAATTTCCAGATTGTGAAGGCCATCGAACAGAACGCAGCAGTTGCGCTGACGGGCTTGAGCGCCGTGGTTGGACAGATTGTTCTGCTGCGGGAGTTGATCGTTATCTTCAATGGCAACGAAATCTCCCTTGGCATCATGCTGGCAACGTGGCTGTTTTGGACCGCAGTGGGAAGCAGCCTATGCAGCACTCTTAGGCTAGGCGCGGGGAGCCCACGGCGAACAACGGAAGCGCTCGAATGCTTGCTGGCGGTGAGTCTGCCCGCGACGATTTGGGCATTGCGAGCGGCAAGATCCGTTTTTGAGAGCGTTCCGGGCGAACTGGTTGGACCGATTCCTATGATGCTCACGACGTTCGTCTGCCTGAGCCTCTTTTGTGCGATCTGCGGCGCGCTCTTTGTAGTTGGGGCGCGGATGGTCGAAAGCGAGCGCGGAGTAACTGCCCGCGTAGCTGCCAGCTCGGCATACTTGCTCGAAGCCGCTGGTTCTGCATTCGGCGGAATTCTCTCGAGCGTCGTGCTGCTGCGTTTTCTGGGGTCCTTCGAAATTGCAATCCTCATTGGCCTGCTCAATCTCTGCATGGCTGCGGTGCTCGCGTTGCGAATGAACCGCAGGTGGGTTACCGTGCTGACGTGCGTGGCAGTTTTGGCCGCTATTCCTTTGTTTACGCTGCTTGCGCCGCGGCTCGACAGCTTTTCGCAGGCTCGATTGTGGCAAGGGTTCAATCTTATCGGAACGCGCGACACCATCTACGGCAAACTGGCAGTCACCGAAAATGGCGCGGTTCGGAGCCTTTATTCGAATGGCGTGAACCTTGCCAATGCTCCAGATCCGAATTCGGCTGAAGAAGCTGTCGACTATGCGCTGCTGGAGCATCCAGCGCCGCAGCGGGTACTGCTGATCGGCGGCGGCGTGAATGGCTCGGTCAGCGAAGCGTTGAAGCATCCCTCCATTACGCAGCTCGATTATGTTGAGCTGGACCCGGCGCTGATCGCGATGGCGCGCCAGTTCTTTCCCGCGCAGGCCTCGATTCTCTCCGACACGCGCGTTCGCGTTCACTATGCGGATGGCCGGCGGTTTGTGAAGACGGCGAAGAGCAAATTCGACGTAATCATTGTCGATGTCCCCGACCCCCAGACGGCGCAGTTGAACCGTTTCTACACCTCGGAGTTTTTCCGCTCCGCTCGCGAACACCTCGCACCGGGAGGACTGCTGGCCATCGAATTGCGCTCGGCCGAGGAGACGCTCAGCCCCGACCTCAAGGACTTTCTGCGCTGCATCCGGCATACGTTGGAAGAAATATTCCCTCATGTCGTTGCGATTCCGGGCGAGACGATTCACTTCTTCGGAGCGGCCGAGCCCGGTGTTCTCACTGCCGATCCACGCGTGCTCATTGAACGCTTGCAGGACCGGCGCCTGAATACGCAGTACGTGAGCCAATACTTTATTCCCTACCGCATGATGCCTGACCGCATGAGGCAGGTTGATGAGCAACTGCAACCCCTGATCTCGACGCCCGTGAATCGCGACTTTGCGCCGATTGCCTATTCCTTCGACGTTGTGCTGTGGAGCGCACAGTTCAGGTCTGCGTATTCTGCCTGGTTTCGCTCCGCGGCGCAATTCTCTTTTCGCGAAGTCTTCGGTGTGGTGGCGATCGTGCTTCTCATTGCACCATTATTGATGGCGTTTGTGCCCAGCCAGGAGAGACGCTCGCGCTTGGCAGCGGCGTGTTGCACGGCTGCCGCCGGCTTCACCGTGATGGCTTTGCAGATTCTGCTGCTGCTTGGTTTCGAGTCTGTTTATGGCTACGTCTACCACGAGCTTTCGATTCTTATCGGCCTGTGCATGGGCGGTCTTGCGCTGGGAAGCTGGCTTGCCATGCGGCGCACAGGCCATTCGGATCAATCTCGTCGCCGCGCGATGACGGCGACTCAGATGCTGCTTGCAGTGTCCGGCCCGGTGCTGCTATTTGCGATCTCGCAACTCGGGGATCGACCAGGGACTGCGGCAGCATGGGCAGCGGCGCAGTTGTTCTTCCCAACCCTCGCTGCGCTTTCGGGAATGCTCGGCGGCTACCAATTTGCGATTGCGGCCCAGATCTTCGTTCCCGAGGGCGACGGCCGGCTCGGGCTTGGCGCGCTCTATGCGATCGATCTGTTAGGCGGATGCGCGGGCGCGTTGGTACTCAGCACTTACCTGATTCCCGTGTTTGGATTCTGGAAGACGGCGTGGCTGGGCACAGCAATCAACCTGGCAGCCGCATTGACCGCGGCGTGGGCGAGCATGGAGAAGAGAATACTTCCAGGACTCTGACTGCATGATTTCGTGCCTTGAATTTCTGCTATCCCAGGTCCCAAAATCGGGACCTGGGGCACCCACATTTGGTACAACTTCAAGCGGTCAGAGACCTAGTCTGATCGCTTACGGCTTGTGTTCTCCGAAGACGACCGCCGTGAACTTGAAGATGTCGGTGTTCTCGTCCTTCCAGCAATCGCGTCTCATGCCTGCCTTGGCGCAGGTCTGTTCCAGGAATGTTTGCCGGTCCCATTTCTGTTCGACCGGAACTTGCGGGAGCAATAAGCCCTCATCATCGCCGTTTTTCATCAACAGGCCGTCGCGGCCAACCTTGATCTGTTCAATATCGGTGACGCGGCGCAGTGGCGACAGGACAGAGATTTCGTATTCGAGTTGCGACAGCTCCGAGGCCGAAACGGGACGGAAGCGCGGATCGCGCAACGCTGCGTAGGCGGCAGTGTCGCGCACGGTAATGTTGAGAGGCTTGATCGGCGCGGTGTAGCCGATGCAGCCGCGCAGCATCCCAGCCTCAGTGAGCGTCACAAAGGCGCCGTACTCCCGGTTGAGCGTTTCGCTTTCGCTCGCAGGCGGATCGTAGGTCTTGTTGGTGTGCACGGCGAACTCCGCGGACTTGCGGGCCAGCGCGAGCAGTTCGCTCTTTTCCTGGTCAGTGAGCGAGAAAGGCGTTTCCTCCGCCGCTGCGCGCGGACCTTTCACAAACAGGTCGGCGCTGTATCCGACCACGCGCGAGCGATCGCCGGACGTATCGCCTGAGTTGGCGTACTTGAGCACCTCGGCCTGGTTGGCTCCCATGCGTTCGGCGTAGATCATTGCGGCCACAATGGGCGCGCCGCCGCAGGCCTCCCACGTGCGCGTCTGAAAGTTGCGCGACATGCTGAAGTAATCCCATGCCGCCAGCGCATGGAGAGTCTTGTGGTCGATCGTCTCGGCCTGGTCATAGGGGTGATAGTGAGAGAGATCGGAGCTGGCCAGAATTAGCGTGTCGCCGGGCGCGTTGGGGCTCTTCCTTTCGTCTTGAATCATCTTTGCCAGCGCCACGCCAAGCGCGCGGCTGCTCTCATAACTCTGGTCACCCATCACGATGGGAACAAGTTCGAAGTTGCCAAGCACCTTCTGCAGCCAGGGCAATTGCACTTCGATGGCGTGCTCGCCGCCGGCGGATGTGGGCGTGTGCCCCTGCTCGGAAAGGCGAATAGTGGAACCGATCTTCGTCAACTGGCGCGCGAACTCCTTGTCGACGGGGATTGTCCCCAGCGGCGTCGCGTAGGCGTCGCCATCGTAGACCGACGTGAAGTCGAAGCCCACGTAGTGCGATGGCGCGATCACGACGACACGCGAATACTTGTGTCCCTTAAGCGCCGCGAAGGTCCAGGCCGCCACCGGGCCGGAGTAGGGATATCCTGCATGCGGAGCGACTGCCGCAACGATGGGACCGTCGGCGGGCGGCGGCGAAGCTTGTGCCAACATGCCGTCGATCATGGCCGAGAGCTCCTTGGGATCGGAGGGATAGAAAGCGCCGGCGACCGCGGCCAGACGCACCTTCTGCTGTCCGGCGCCGTCGACGTGCCTGATTGGTGCGGTGACGAGAAATGCGACCAGTGGAGCCATCAGCCAAGCCATACTCGAACTCCTTTTGATGTTCATGCGATCAACCTCCCGAAGTCTTTATCCGACGCACTCACGCATGCCAGATACCGGGAATCAGATGCCGGCAGAATGGGCAGGAGCCATCCTTGCGGATGAGCAGAGTGCTGGCCGTAAAGCCGACGCGCTCCACAAGCATTTTGCGACATTGCGGGCAATACGTGTTTTGCGCCGGATGTCCCGGCACGTTGCCAATGTAGACGAAATGAAGGCCCTCGGCGTCGGCGATCGCCTTGGCGCGCTCCAGCGTGGGTACCGGCGTGATGGGCAGATTCTTCAACAGGTACTCGGGATGAAACTGTGTGAAGTGCAGCGGGACATCCGTGCCCAGATTGGCTTTGACCCATTGCGCCAGGCCGCGGAATTCCGCATCGCTGTCGTTGAGCGTTGGCACCACCAGGTAGACGATCTCGGTCCACTTGCCCATCTTGCGCAGCGTGACCAGCGTATCGAGCACCGGCTTCAACTGGCCGGTGACGACCTTTGCGTAGTAGGACTCGCTGAAAGACTTCAGATCGATCTTAACGGCGTCCATTTTGCCGTACGCCTGCCGGAGCGCGTCCTGCTGTATGTAGCCGTTGGAGACAACGATACTGCGAACGCCGGCCTGGTGCCCGGCATCGGCCGTATCCATAAGAAACTCGCTGAAGACGACCGGCTCGCTGTATGTGAAGGCGATGGTGGGGCAGTTGAACTGGCGAGCTAAGGCCGCGATGCGTTGCGGCGGCGCGTAATCGGCGGGAATCTGCTCGGGGCGGGACTGCGAGATATCCCAGTTCTGGCAGAACTTGCAATTTACGTTGCACCCCGCCGTCGCAATCGAAAAGGCGACCGTTCCGGGCAGATAATGGAAGAGCGGCTTCTTTTCGATTGGATCCACGTGGGCAGCGCAAACGCGCGAGTGGACCAGCGAGTGGTAAATTCCGCCGCGATTCTCGCGCACGCCGCAGTAGCCGCGTTCTTTGTCGCCCACGTTGCATTCGCGCGGGCAGAGCTTGCACTTGATCTTCTTGTTGGGAAGCTTCTCGTAGAACTTCGCTTCGACCACGAATTGCTCGTCGTTCTGCGTCTGCTGACCGGATTGCGAAGAAAGCGCGGAGGGGCTGGCGCAGGCCGGCACTGCCAATTCGCCGAGAGCCGTTCCGGAGGCGAGCGCGCACATCAGAAACGAACGGCGATCGAGCGGGGCGCGCGGCGATCGATTTGTCGGCAGCCTCTCACCTTGACTTCGAACGAGTTCACGCAACATGATGCTCCTCCCACTTCCGTGCGGGTTAAACTTCAGCGTTTATCTCGACTACTTCAATGCAGCTCGGATCGCAATTGCCCAGGCGATGCTCGCGGTCGGCCGCGGTCACGATGTAGCGCGGCGATCTCTGCTCGGCTTCGAGGGTCTTCAGCCCTTTCTCGGCGCGCTTGCGCTCGATCATCCGCCAGCCGGTCGCGTCCAGCGCCACCGGATCCGAGGAAACAAGCAGACCGTTGCACTTCCAACTATGTTCAGGTTTGAATGCCGGGCCGCCTTCATACATCGCGGTTGTCGCGTCGCAGATCGTCAATCGCATCCTGGTCCGGATCTCGGGCAGCATGTTCAGGTCCGCAACGTAGGGATCGCAGCCGTTGGGGTGGTACTTGTTGGGGTTGTGAATCACACCGTACATGTTCTTGAGCGCGATTGTGACCCCGGCGCCATCATGGTCCTTGAGGACGGGAATATTGATGAGCACGTTTGTATATCGGGTCAGAATCTTCGACAGCCGGCTGCCCACGCTGCCATACGCAGCCAGATCGTCTTCGTAATCCACGCGATCGGAGCCGAAACATTGCACGCGGTCTCCGCCGATTGACAGCTTGAATCCCGCACGTTCCATCTCCTGGCTGTCGCGATCCCAGACGACGATATCCCCCGTTTTGATTCCAGCCTGCTGAAGCCGCTCGCAAATGGCTTCAACAAGTTCCAGGTTCGAGGCGATGCCGCGCCCTCCCAGCGTGTTCACTTTCAGTCCAACGCGGTCGCCGGGACGGACCAAACGCCGCCACGCCGCAAGAGGAGTGTCAACCGTGCGATCGCGATTGAAGCGTGCGAGCATGGCGCGGTCGAGCAGGGATTGAATGCGGCTGGCATCCACCGTGGAACCAGTGCCGCGCAGAAGTGGATCGTGCGCAACGACGACCCTTGACTTTGCGGTGAGCGCCGCCTGTTGGGCCTCCGGCATCCGGCTTGCGCCAAGCGCTACAGCGCCCGTGAGGCACTGCCTTAGAAAATCGCGGCGGCTGGCGCTCGGCAAGGCTGACATAAGTTACTCCGGCGACAAAGCGGCTTGGGTTCGGCCTTTGGGAGGGAACGGCCTACGATGTTGGTGTCAGGCTGCGCCGAGCGGAGCTGCTCTGTTCACAGCCGATTTCGAGCGACACGAGACTTCAACCGGCCTGTTCTTCTTACGGCGCGGGCTTAGCCGCCTGTCACAAGGCATAGTGGATTGAGTGCGAGTTTTCAGTGACGAGCGGCACGGCAGAGGCCGCAGGTTCGAGCCTAAGAGCATTGTGATGATTCTAAATGAGTTAATGTCAATCTGGCAGGTGACATCAAGGTACAAGAAGGTACAATAACCAGGAATCCATGGGAAACCTACGTTGTTGGACCCTTGGGGGCACCGAGTCTGGCTCGCCTGCGGCGATGGGAGTGGACAAGAGAAGATTGGTTGTGATGCAGTGTATGAGCCGCAATGCGCAGTGCGAGGGCCGCGCAATCCTGCCGTTGCTGGTTGGCTTAGTGGCAGACCGCAGCAGCGTGCGCACCTCACTTCTTGTTCCCGCCGCCGCCATTCTTTATGTTTTTGTGTTGTCGTTGAAGAATTTGCAAAGGGGCTGAGGGGATGAAACAAGATATTTGGGTTGGCGTGGATATTGGCGGCACCAAGACCGCGGTGGTGATCTCGCGGAAATCGCCTGAGATCATTTCGCGTGTGGAGTTTCCGACATTGCCCAAGAAGGGGCCGCAGCAGACCATCGATCAGATCCTGGCGGCAATTCATCGCATGCTTGCGGAGAGCTCCGCATCGCTGCGCGGTATTGGAATAAGTTGTGGCGGGCCGCTCGACCCGAACGCGGGTATAATTCAGTCCCCGGCCAATTTGCCAACCTGGGTCGATGTTCCAATTGTCGGCATACTGACGAATGAGTTTGGCTGCCAGGTGCTGCTGGAAAATGACGCGAACGGCGGAGCGCTGGCCGAACACCGTTATGGCGCCGGCAGGGGCACGCGCAACATGGTCTTCCTGACTATGGGAACCGGCTTGGGCGCCGGGATCATTATCGACAAAAAGCTCTATGCGGGGTCGAACGGCATGGCCGGCGAGGTGGGCCATGTGCGCCTGACTAAGAGCGGCCCGGTTGGCTGCAACAAGGTTGGCTCCGTGGAGGGCTGGGCCAGCGGCGGCGGCATGGCGCAAGTTGCCGAGAGAATGATGAAAACCGCGCGGAAGGCTGGGCGCAAGTCGCTTTTGCTCGACTTACCAAGGGATCGCAGCGTGACGGCGAAGGACGTGAACATGGCCGCGGCGAAGGGCGATTCGCTGGCACGGGGCATCATTCACACCTGCGGCAAGAAACTCGGACTTGCGCTGGCCATACTGGTGGACGTTTTGAATCCCGAACGGATCGTGATTGGCGGACTGGCCATGCGGATGGGCGAAACGCTGTTGGCACCGGCGCGTCAGGCAATGCGCGATGAAGGACTGGCGCCCGCGGTTGCGATTTGCACGGTGGTACCGGCGGCCTTGGGAGAAAGAATCGGCGACGTTGCGGCGCTTTGCATTGCCATGAATGCCGGCGCCAGAGAACGCTCAAGAACGGAAAAGGGGAGGGAAGCGGTTTGAGCGATTTTTCGAAGACACTCCAGGAGTCGATAGCGGTTCTGGCTTCGCTGGAAGAGTTGGAACCAACTCTGTTGCGCGCGGCGGACCGTTGTTCAAAGTGCCTGAACGGCGGAGGCAAGCTGCTGATCTGCGGCAACGGCGGCAGCGCCGCAGAAGCCATGCACCTGGTCGGAGAGTTGGTGGGACGGTACAAGAGAGAGCGTCGGCCCTTGGCTGCACTGTCGCTGGGAACCGATCCGGCGCTGACTAGCTGCGTGGGCAATGACTATAGTTATGACGAAATATTTTCGCGGCAGTTGCGGGCGCTGGCGCGCCCCGGAGACGTGCTTGTGGTCTTTTCGACCAGCGGACGTTCGCCAAACGTAATTGCGGCGCTCACGGTTGCCGGCGAGATGGGCATCGGGTCGGTTGCGTTTCTTGGCAAAGATGGTGGATCCGCGCTTCCACTAGCTAGTGAAGCGCTAGTGGTGCGACATTCCGATACGGCGCGCATTCAGGAAGGACACCAGGTGTTGATGCATAGCCTGATGGATTTGCTGGAGGTCGCGGTGGCCTAAGAGAAATGCGGGTTAGTTCCAGGACGCCGACGGCAGCGGCGAGCGGAAGGCGCGAACGATGGTGCGCACTACCCAGCGCACCATGACGACGATGGCGATGAGGAAAACGGCGGCGATCAACGCGGCGGCGATCGGGTGCTGCGTCGCAAGCCAGGTGAGGAAGACCGCCAAAGTGTCTTCGCCGGCGCTCAACGCGAAATTTGAAACGGGTTCCGGAGACGGGGTCACAGCGACTCGTGCCGCAGTCTTGCCTCCATGGGCCACAAGGGCGATGAGGCCGCCGGCGAGGGTGGCCAGTAACTGCATCTGAGGCGAAAGTTGCGAGGTTGCGCCGAAGGCAATCAACGCGGCGACAGGGATGCGCACGAAAGTGTGGAGAGCGTTCCAGAAGAGGTCAAAGGCAGGGATCTTGTCGGCGAAGAACTCGATGGCAAACAAGACCAGCGCGGCTCCAGTGACCCACCAGTTGTCGAGCAAGTGGAGGCCGACCGGCAACTCGATCAGGCGGAAGTGGGCCAGCAGTCCCAGAGTGGCAACCGTGGCGTAGACATTGAGCCCAGCGGCGAAGCTGACGGCCACAATCAGGGCTGCGAGTTGAGGGCCGGCGAACACGGTTCCTGCCAACGCGATACCTGGCAACATACATGGCAATTACATCACAAGAAACGAATGAATGGCCGAGCATAAATGCAAGAGGCCGGCAATTGGCTACCCCAACAAGCGCGCCATCCACGCGGCCAGAGCTCTCTGGTCCGGATCGCCGGCGGCGTGGATTGCCTGCACGTTGCGGCGGTCGGCCTGGGGACGATTCTGGCTGAGTTTGAATTTGCCTTCGATGCGGGCAATGGGAATGCGAAATCCGACGATTCCTGCCAGCATGGTGCGGCGGAATCCTTCCGGCATTCTGCGCCATTTCTCCGCGAACGCCGGCTCATGAGCGTCGATCAGTCCCGCGAGCAAGGCGTCCTTGCCGGGCTCGTCCTCTACGAGCGAGAGCGTTCCATAGGCGTGGACGGCGATGTAATTCCAGGTGGGGACTGAGAGCGGCTCGGCGTAAAGCGTGGGTGAAACGTAGGTGTGCGGGCCGCTGAAAACAACCAGCGTCTCCTGTCCGGCCAGGAGTTTCCAGTGCGGATTGGCGTGGGCGAAGTGGCCTTCGAGCAAACCGTGTTCGCCTTCGTCTTTCACCACCAGAGGCAGATGCGTGGCCGCGGCCTCGGTTCCGGAGGCTGTTTGCGGTCCAAAGAGAATGGCGAACGAATGAGTGCGCATCGTCTCGATGAGGAGGGCGCGGTCGGCGAGCTGGTTGAATTTTGGCGTGTACATGTGGCTCCTTGCTGGATGCACCCTTGATTGACGAAAAGGCGGAATTAGAAGAAATTCGGTTTTGACGTAAGTTCGGAATTGGAGAAATTATTGGGGTTGTGGAAAACGCGTGGAAACCCGGGCCAGGGACGATCCGATGTTGCTAGGCGGCCTTGGCCTGGGCGAGGCGGCGGACGGTGAGCACGGTGATGTCATCTTCCTGACCGAAGTCCCTGGCCGCTTCGGCAACATAGAAGGCAGTCTGATTGCTCAGATTGTGAACGCGGTCAAAGCCGAAGATCTCGCCGGAGGGACGCCTTGCTTCGACCACCCCATCGGAAAGGAGAAGGATGCGGTCGCCGGGGTGCAGGTAGAGGCTCACTTCTTCATATTTCATATCCGGCAGAACGCCCAGCGGCAGCGCGCCGGGCAGGGCGATTTCCTGGCTGTTGAGATAGGGCGGCAAGTGTCCCGCGTTGGCGATTACCAGTTCGCCATTGGCTCCAAACCAGGCTGCCTGGCAGGTGGTAAAGCTGTCGCTGCCGGCGAGGACGCGATTGAGCGATTCGAGGATCTTTGCGGGAGATCGTTCCGGATTCCGCCGCAAAGCTCCCATCAGCATGGAGACATTCATGGCCGCCTTGAGGCCCTTTCCGGCGACGTCGCCGATGACCACCAGCAGGCCGCCGTCACCGGCCGGTTGCACGTGGAAGAAGTCGCCGCCCACCTCGTTGGCGGGACTGTAGATCGAATCCACTTCAAATCCGGGGGTCGCGAGCTTTTCATGCGGGATCATCAGTTCCTGCACGCTGCGGGCGGCGGCCAGCTCGCTCGACGCACGTTCCTGGTCGCGCTGTACGCGGAGGAAGCGGACAAAGATTATCAGCACGATAACCAGAATGCTGGTGAAATCGGCGATCGAAGCAAAGTGGATGGGGATGAGACCAGCCTGGGCCGTGAGCGGCGATCTGTAGGCGTGGCCGCTCCAATCGCTCATGCCGGCCGCAAAGATTGGCTCCATCACGCCCACGCCGCCCAGGACCAGCGGAATGAGCAGCAAGCCGGCCTCGAAGTTGCGGCGCAGGGTGGCCGAAATCAGAGTGGAAAAGACGAAGACCAGCCAGCCGAGGAACCAGAAGGCGCTGCAGGCGAAGACGATAGCCAGCAGCAGGCCGATGGCGCGGTTGTGACCTACAAGCAGCAAAATGGGGCCCACCGCGGCCAGGATCGGGGAGGTGTAGCGCAGGAGCCGGATGTACCACCTGATCCACCACCTCTTGGGACGAAGGGCGAGAAAGGCGATCAGGAATTCGAAGTAGAGATAGGCCGAAATGGCCATTAGTTGGATCACGACGGCGGCATACCAAAGGCTATCGAGCCGGGCGGAGCTGCCGGCCAGCTCGAAGAATGCGATGGGCGCCTGCAACAGCTCGTGCAATGCCAGCCAAAGGTACTCGACATGGCCTTTTTGCGCAAAATAGAGCGCCAGCAGGAAGACCGCCAACACCAAAAGCAGCACGGAATCCACCAGCCGCGGCAGGCGCTCGAAGAGGCTGCCGGCTGACCAAAGCTGCAGGGAGCGGTCAAGGTCTTCGCGATTGCCGAGGCGCAGGTGGCGATTCTCGAAGAAGCTGGTGTAAGAGCCATATCCGAAAGGGATGTAGGGTGTCCGCGCCACAAGGGTCAGCGAGGTCTCAGACGGCGGGACGTTGAGGTCGTAAATGCGGGAGATGGGCTGATAATGTTGGGGCAAATCGCCGTGGGGCCCTTCCGGGTTTATCAGCTTCCCATTGGCGAAGATATCCTCACCGAGCTGGGTGGTGCCGACGCCCAGGGAAGTGGTTTGCGAGACCGGCAGTTCGACCAGGAGGGAGATTGGTCCGTGGTTGGGAGCTAAATTCAGATGGAGGCGGAACCAGGCAAAACGCTGCTGGCTAAGAGACGAATAGTCGATTTTGCCGCTCTGATTTGCGGGTTGATCTTCTTCGGATACGTCGTTGATGGAGCCTTCGGCATCGCGGACGGCCCAGAGGGAGTCGTCGAAGCCTGGCAAAACTGCATTGGGGTCGGCGGTGATGCCCACGCGCCAGCCTTTGTCGAGCAGCACGGGCGATCCGAGACGGGTGGCATCGAGGATGGTTGCCGGGGTGCTCGGGGTTGCGGGCGGGGCCGGTTTTGCAGGTCGATGCGCTCGGGCTAGCTCTCCCAGAGACAGAGGGGGAAGCGGATGGGGGGCCTGGGCAGCGAGCTGCGCCGTCAGGCAGAGGGCTACCATCATCAAGCTCTGGATCTTCGGCCGCAAAAATCCTCCTGCTGCTGCGTGTTCTCCACTTTAATTCAGACCGATGCCGGTTCCAAGAAGATCGGACGAAACTTATAGACAATTACATGAAGGTTTTGAGTTTGTTGGAAGGTTTCGCCGCGGCCCTCCGGGACGCGAGACAATACGCTGGCAGCTATCCCAGGGTTTCGTCCGCCGCGGCGGACTACACCCTGGGCTATTGTCGGATTCCCCCGGGGGATTTCACTCTAGGGTGCATCGACATATAAAGAACGGATATGTTGGCTGCACCTAGTGTCCTGTCTTCGAAGTTGATTGAAAAACAGAAGCAGATCCTTCGACTCACCACCCCCAAGCTGAAAGGCGCTTGGGGCCCCGTTCGCTCAGGATGACAATTTCATTATTTATCAAGTGTTTACGTGACCAGTATATGTCGATACGGCCTAGGCCTCTTGAAAGATGATTTTCATCCCAGGTTGTGACCCGCAGGGTCATGAGCGGCTATTCTCGGGGCTCCCTACGGGACCAACTGCGCAGGATCGAATTTCAGGAGCAAGACCGGGGATCGGATCAGCATACAAAATCCCATCATGCGATTGCCCTGAACGAAACTCCTGGCCGAATAAGAGACAGCCCCAGGGTGATTCTGCCGTTCCAAGCGAATAATTCTTTGCCCTTGTTGCCCAAGGAGCAGATACTAACGTCTAAACAGTGCAGGATTGCGGATCCCAGGACGAAGGAGTCATCCCGCCGGAGGTGAGGTCATCATGAAGGCAGAGTTCCAGGGAGTGCGGTTAACGATGCTGGCAGGACTTGCGCTTGCATTGGCCACGGCGATGGGGGCACAGACGGGCTCCAATCCGGCCCCGGCGAGCGCGCCGAGTGCCCAGCCGGCGCCGGGCACAGCCCCGGTGGGGGGCGACATCCCGGCCCCGGCGGCAAAGGACGGCGACAGCAAGCCCGACACCACAGGAAAGAAACCTGCGCCAGGGACGACCCCGGTGGGTGGAGATATGCCCGCGAAGGATGCCGATCTGGAGAAAGTGGTTCCAGTGGGCGGCGAGATGGTCAAGGTGAAGCCGGGCAGCGTGGAGGACGTGAGCGCGGTGGGGAATCGCGACATCGGCGCCCGCGGTCTGGGCAACTGGTACTCGACCGATACCGAGATCAAGATGGGCAAGACCTACGCTGACCAGGTGGAAAAGAGTTCCAAACTCATCAACGATTCGGTAATCACCGAGTATGTGAACCGCATTGGGCAGAATATCGTGAAGAACTCCGATTGCAAGGTGCCGTTTACCATCAAGGTCATCGATTCGGACGAAATTAACGCGTTCGCGTTGCCGGGCGGCTTTTTCTACGTGAACTCGGGATTGATTCTGAACGCCGACGAGGAGGCCGAACTGGCCGGGGTGATGGCTCATGAAACGGCCCACGTCTGCGCTCACCATGCGGTGCGCGAGATGACGCGCATGAACTACGCGCAGTTGGGCACCATCCCACTGATCTTCATCGGCGGCTGGACGGGATACGGAATCTACGAAGCGGCCTCGATCGGGATACCGATTACTTTCATGAAGTTCTCGCGGGAGTTCGAGTCGCAGGCCGACTACCTGGGCGTGCAGTACATGTACCGCGCCGGCTACGATCCTCAGGCTTTCATTACCTTCTTTGAGAAGATTCAAGCGCTGGAAAAACGCAAGCCGGGCGCGGTGGCCAAGGTTTTTGCCGACCATCCGCAAACTCCCGACCGCATTCTGCACACACAGGAAGAGATTGCGCGCATTCTGCCGGCGAGAGACGAGTATATGGTTACGTCGTCAGAGTTCGACGACGTGAAGGCCCGCTTGGCGCGCATTGAAAACAAGCGGCGGCTGACAGATACCAAGGGCGTGACGAGGCCGTCGCTGCGCAGGGCGAGCACGGGACCCGATACTACCGGCAGTAGCACGGGCGACAGCACTGACAGCGCATCGACCTCCGACGACAAGCCCACGCTGCATCGGCGCGACGATCAGAACTAAGCGGAATCAAGAAATTTGGGATTTTGGGAAAGGTCAAGAAGAAACGCCCCTCAGGGGCTAAAGCCCGCGCTATTTTTGTGGCATTTGGCACGACTGAAGTCGTGCCCTGACGCTTATCCCGGCCCAGAAGAGTTTTTCCGCAGCCTGTAAAGCTCGTACCCTTCAAACTGACCCATTACCTGGGGTTGTGAAATGTGCGGCTGCGCTATACATTGGATTCGGAGCGGGCATTGGATTCCTAGAACCGCCAGGCCTGAATCGTCCCCATGAAGAAGATTGTCATTTTTTCGGCTGCGTTTGTGTTCATTCTGCTGCTGACGAAGATTGCCAATCAGATACCGCCCGATCCGCCTCCCGGCACTGCGTTTTCCCTCAAGGCCCAGCAAGTCGTCGAGTGTTCGCCCACGGATATCACGCTGGTAGACAATCACCAGACGGAGACTCACCTGGACAAGGACGAGTCCTCCTGGCCGGAATGCTCCTCGTTTCAGAAAGGGGAAGTTTTGGACTTCTACCTTTCGCGGGGAGCGCAGACGAAGTTCCTGAGCGATGAGCAAACCACCTGGTGGCGGAAGGCCATGTAGGAGAGCTGTTCGAGGGCGCGCAATCCCCGCGGCCGATTTCATTTCCACGGCCGGACCGGATTCAGTCTGAATTTGTCCCATTATATCTTCCGGTCCGCACCATCTGTTCTAACAACCCTAGTGCTTGGGCCGGACCAAAGCGCGGCCCCAACTGGCTGGGTTTGGGGCTGGAGATCGCTGTTTGGTTCGCCCGGAAGGACAGGCGAAAAGGGGATGAATTTACGGTAAATGCCTGAAAAGCCTTGAAATCACAGGCGAATCCGCGTTATATACAAGACTACCGGCAGGTTTGCCGGAGACTGTCCGACTTTATTCCGGAGGCAAACATGCGCAACGCCGCAGTCCGCTCCAATCTGCTGGTTCCTGAAGTGCGAGAGGTGATGGACATTCGCCAGGCTTCCGATTATCTAGGCATCTCACCGGATACTCTTTACAAATATGCCTCGGAAGGGTTTGTTCCGGCGTTCAAGCTGGGCAACCGCTGGCGCTTCAAGCGGTCGCGGATGGACGAATGGATGGACCGCCAGTCGGACATCCAGGGGGGCGTGACCGAGATCGATCCGCGGCAGAAGAAGCCGGTGCGGTCGGCGCTTTAAGAGCAGGGGTCAGGGATCAGGGGTCAGAGATCAGTGGTCAGTGATCAGTGGTCAGGGACCCGAAGGATCAAGGGCCTGAGGATTGAGGGAACGGGAGACTCCGTTCTCTGGGTTTCGCTTTCGGTTTTTGGAAAGTGAGTCTGGCGGATTCGCAGGGGGAATTTGTACTGCTACAGGCCGACAACTTGCTCGGTTTTTGTCTGCTTCCAGGGCGACCTTCTTCAATTCGGTGGAAATTTTCGTTCATCATACTGATACAAGCCGACCTTTCTTTCGGAATGTACTGATACATCAGTGCGATTCGCGTGGAATGGCGAGGTTTTGTGTTTTGTTCAGGTGTTTTGTCGAGGCAGAAGCCGTCTTTTTCATTCGAAGCCTGGTTTCTTAGATAGAAGCAGCAGGTTGGCGCTCGCTGCGCGAGGATGGCGGGGACGAATCTCCGGGGCCTGTTATCCTCATCAGGTGGATCACTTCCGCCGCATTGGCGCACTGCGCCGCAAGCTTACGCGCGCCGGGCTTCCGGGGCTCGTCGTTACACACCTTCCCGACCTTCGCTATCTCTCCGGATTTACAGGCTCGAGCGCGGCATTGGCGGTGACCAGGCGGGCGGCGCGGCTGTTTACCGATGGGCGTTATACGGCGCAGGCAGCCGAAGAAGTGGATGCGGCAAAGGTGGAGATCGTCTCCGGGGCTCCGTCTGTGGCCGCGGTGCAATGGCTGGCCGCGCAACCGGGCGTGGAGATGGCTGGATTCGATCCCTCCTGGACTACGGTGGCCGAGCTGACACGCTGGAAAGCTGCCCTTCCGGGGCGCTTGCGGCGCACTTTTCTGACCGCATTGGCGGGGCCGCTGGTAGAGAATTTGCGCCGGGTGAAGGACGAAGACGAGCTGGCGCTGATGACTGAGGCGGCGCTCGGAGGCTGCAGGCTGTTTGAGCATATGCTGGGCTTTATCCGGCCCGGCCTGCGGGAGATCGAGGTTGCGGCCGAACTGGAGCACCAGGCCCGGTTGATGGGCGCTGAAGGGATGTCGTTTGAGACCATTGTTGCTTCAGGAGTGCGGTCGGCGCTTCCACACGGCAAAGCGACAAACGCCGTACTGCCGCGCAGAGGGTTCGTGACGCTGGACTTCGGTATAATCCTCGGAGGCTACTGTTCGGATATGACGCGCACTGTGTTTCTGGGCAGGCCAAAGGCGGAAGAACGCCGCACGTACAACGCGGTGCTGGAAGCTCAGGAGACCGCGGTAGCCGCAGTGAGTTCCGGCGTGAGCTGCGGGGAGGTTGACGAAGCGGCGCGCGCAGTTTTGCGCAGGGAAGGTTTGGCGGAGGCATTTTCCCATTCGACGGGCCATGGGGTAGGCCTGGAGATTCACGAGGCGCCACGGATTGGCGCCGGACAGACAACGAGGTTGATGCCCGGCATGGTTATTACCATCGAGCCGGGAGTTTATCTTGCGGGGCGGTTTGGGATTCGCATCGAGGATATGGTGGTTGTGACTGCAACGGGAGGCCAGGTGCTGACACCGGCACCGAAGGCTCTGATTGAACTATGAGGCGGGTACCGCTGAGACCCTGAGGCAAGATAACACTGGTACCCTGGCTGTGTGATTTGGTAATTGCTGGAGTACGAACGCGGGCGTGGACGCCCGCGCGACAGCCGGTCTGGTGACCGGCGCTACACTACGGCACGCGGTCGCGGCACCAGGCGGGTGTGCGGAACTGCCAGGGCCAACCACGGGAATGTGGGAGAGTTAAAGGAAGAATGAAACCACAAGATATTGAAGATCTGAAGCAACTGATTGAATTCCTGAAGGAATATCAGGTTGCCGAGTTCGACCTGGACCGGGGCGATTTGAAGATCCGTCTCAAGTTCAATCAACCACCGGCCACGTCGGCGGGACTGAGCGATTTGGCGCGCTTGATTGCTTCGGCTCCGCAGGGTGGGGGCCTGGCCGGCGCTGCGGCGTCTTCTCCGGTGGCTCCTGCTGAAGCTCTCGCTAAACCTCCGGCCGCAGAGCCTGAGGCAAGTTTGCACATGGTGAAGTCGCCGATTGTGGGGACCTATTATGGATCGCCCTCGCCAGGCGCGGAGGCTTTCGTCGCTAGCGGCGATCACGTTAAGAAGGGCCAGGTGATTTGCATCATCGAGGCCATGAAGCTGATGAACGAGATCGAGTCGGATGCTTCCGGCGAAATTGTGAAATGCCTTGTCTCCAACGGGCAGCCTATCGAATTTGGGCAGCCACTGTTCGCGGTGCGGCTGGGGTAGTTCTCTCGCAAAAGGGTGTGAATGTTTCGTAAGGTACTGGTTGCCAATCGGGGAGAGATCGCGCTGCGGGTTCTGAACGCGTGCAAGGAACTGGGGATTCGCACGGTCGCGGTTTATAGCGAGGCGGATCGCAATTCACTGCACGTGCGGTTTGCCGACGAGGCGATTTGCATTGGGCCTCCGCGGCTGAGCGACAGCTATCTGAATGTGCCGGCGGTGATCTCAGCGGCGGAGATTGCCGACGTGGACGCGATCCATCCGGGCTACGGATTGATGAGCGAGAACGCGAATTTTGCCGAGGTCTGCCGGGCATCGAATATCAAGTTCATCGGCCCCCCGCCGGAGGTGACGCGGCTGATGGGGGAAAAAGAAAAGGCGCGCCAGGCGATGAAGAAGGCCAAGGTGCCGATTCTGCCGGGCTCCGACGGCATTGTTCCCAGCGTGGAAGAGGCCCAGGCGTGGGCGAAAAAGGTCGGCTTCCCGGTGATTTTGAAGGCCAAGGCTGGTGGCGGCGGGCGCGGCATGCGGATTGTGCGCTCGACCGACGAGCTGCCGAATCTTTTCCACGCCGCCAATGCGGAGGCAGCGAATGCCTTCGGCAATGGCGATCTCTACATGGAGAAGTTCATCGACGATCCGCGCCACATCGAGTTCCAGATGCTGGCCGACGAACACGGCAACGTGGCATCGCTGTTTGAGCGCGAGTGCTCAATCCAGCGGCGGCATCAAAAGCTGATTGAAGAGGCGCCCTCGCTGCAGGTAACGCCCAAACTTCGCGAAGAGCTGGGACGGACGCTGTGCCGCTGTCTCGCCGAGATTGGGTACCAGAACGCCGGGACGGTCGAGTTCCTGATGGATGCGAACCACGAGTTGCACTTCATCGAGATGAATACGCGCATCCAGGTGGAGCACCCGATTACGGAGGCGATTACCGGGGTGGATTTGGTGAAGGCGCAGTTGCGGATTGCGTCGGGCGACCGGTTGGAGGAGATTTTGCCGGGGAAACTCGAGATTCGCGGGCATGCGATCGAGTGCCGCATCAACGCCGAGGATCCGAGAAGGTTTATTCCTTCGGCGGGGCAGATTTCGGCGTTCAATGTGCCGGGCGGGAATGGGGTGCGGGTGGACACGGCGCAATATGCCGAGGGGATGATTCCACCTTACTACGACTCGCTGATTGCCAAGCTGATTGTGCATGGGTGCGACCGCGCCGAGGCGATTGCCAAGATGGAGCGCGCGCTGAGCCAATTCGTTGTGCAGGGCGTGGAGACTTCGATTTCGCTGCACCAGGAGATCTTCCAGGACGCGGGTTTCCGCGCTGGAAAATTCGATACCGGCTTTATGGAGAGGTTTCTGACTTCCAGGGCGGCGAGCGGCGAGTAGGCAAGGGGAAGAGTTGGGAAGAAAGCTCAAGGCCATGGATTGAGCTTCAATCCTGCGGCTTGCGCCATCTCTCTCTGATGCAGGTCGAAACTGAACAAAGCGGCGACGCCCAGTTCGAGAGCAGCGGCTACATGGAGCAGGTCGGCTGTGTGGGTTCCGAGCTTGGGAGTCAACTGGCGAGAAAGCTGGCGGCCTCGCGCGAATGCCTGCTCAGGCAATGCGCGTAGCTGAAAGACTCCGGCAGCAAGGTCCTTTTCGAATAAGCTCCTCGCGGTATCCGCATTGAGGATCGATATTTCCTTACGGAACAGGCGCAATCCGAACGCATTAACGGTTTCCAAGCGGAGAATTTTTCTATCGATCTTCTATTTTTCTTCGCCTTTTAATGCGAAATCGGTTATGCTGGCTCTGCAACTTGGGAGGTTGCCCGAATGGATCTACAAAAAGCACTGATTGCCGAATACGACCGTGAAACCGCGACGACCCGCAAGATTCTGGAAGCCATTCCAGAGGATGTGGATTTCAACTACAAACCGCACCCCAAATCGATGAGCCTGGGGCAGTTGGCAGGCCATTTGGCAGAGACGGCCGGCCAATGGGCTACGAGCACTTTAGCAAAGGACAAGATCGAGATGGTTGCCGGAGAGAAGTTTGAGCCATATGTACCTGCGAGCAAGGCTGCGCTTCTGGAGAAGTTCGACACGGACACGGCGGAGGCCACGGCACTTCTGGCCAAGTTTGCGCCGGCGCAGTGGGATGATAACTGGAAATTTGTAGCCGGAGACCAGACCTGGATCGACGATAGCAAATACGAAGTCTGGCGGAGCTGGGTGGTTAATCACCTGGTTCACCACCGGGCGCAACTGGGTGTTTATCTGCGGTTGCTTAATAAACCTCTTCCGGGGACGTATGGGCCTTCGGCGGATGGGATGTGAGTAAGGCAGTGGACAGTGGACAGTG
>PLOG01000207.1:0-114519 GCA_003142935.1 Acidobacteriaceae bacterium | reverse complement strand
GATCAGGGATCAGGGATCAGAAGAGACTCGACGCGGAAAGTTGTGCGGTACCATCCGTGCGCCGAAAACAAGGCGCACGGATGGTACACGGGGCTTTTGTGGCAGATTGAGTTGGGATCTTCCTGGTCATGATTGCGGCGCAGGGTAGTGGACCAGTTTGAAAGAGCATTCCCTCGGGGGCTAAAGCCCGTACCCTTCAAACTGACCCACTACCCGGCGAGGGATCTGGCTGACAACTTGAGGGTATTCGGTCTAACCTGATGCCATGCTTATTCCATTTCCAAGGGTGTATCCAATACTTGATGCTTCGATGATTCCGTCGACGGGGCGCGAGGCGTTCTTGCGGCGGCTGGGGGGCTCGCTCACCGCTGCCGGGGTCACGCTGCTGGAGTATAGAAACAAGACCGGCAGCGATGCGGAGCTGATTGCCGATGGCGCTATTTTGCGCTCCGCGATGCCGGCTGAAAATGTGAAGTTAATTCTCGATGATCGCGCCGATCTGATTGAACAACTTGATTTTGACGGCGTGCACGTGGATGCCGGAGATGTGTCTCCCGTGGAAGCTCGGCGGCTGGTTGGGGCCAAGCGGATCGTGGGCACATTTGGCGGGAGCGATGCGTTGCTTCCGGGGGTTCTGGACGAGCCGGTAGATTATCTCGCCGTCGGCCCTGTCTTCACGACGACTACAAAGCACACATACAAGACTCCCATTGGACCGGAAGGCGTGCGCAGGTTGCGGGAACTGGCCGGGCCGGACCGGATTCTGACCGCGGCGGCCGGCATCACGCTGGCTACCGCGCCGGCCGTGCTGGCAGCGGGCGCTTCGGCGGTCGCCGTATCCGCGGCGATTTTCCGCGCCGATGACCCTGCGGCCGAGTTCAAGAAGTGGATTGCCGCGCTGGGATAGAACAGTGTGGGAAAGGTCTCAAACCGAGAGTTCCGACTTGTCGGTGAGTTACGCGATCGAGGGGAACGGTTTGAACAAAGGCGGCGAGTTGGCCTCCGCTGGCGCGGAGATGGCGAGTTGGCAAGTTGGCGGGTGTTGCTCGTCGTCAGCGCAGGATTCCTCCGGCAAACGGCTGGAAATGGCAGCAAGAATGGCAAGATTGAAGATAGCTAAAGACATAGCCGGTAAAATCGAGTAAGAATCTTTCAAGTGACGATTCCCGAATCCGCTCCCATCTCAGAACCTGCCAAGCCAGGGGAAGCTCCCCGGCTGGCGCAGACGCTCGGGCTTTTCAGCTCGACGGCCATCGTGATCGGCTCCATGATCGGGTCGGGCATCTATATAGTCGACGCGGATATTGCACGGGGCACGGGGTCTCCCGCGCTATTTCTGGGGGCGTGGGTGGTAACGGCCGTCCTTACGCTGATTGGGGCGCTCAGTTACGGTGAGCTGGCGGCGATGATGCCCAAGGCCGGCGGACAGTATGTCTACCTGCGCGAGTCGCTGGGGCCGCTGTGGGGATTTCTGTTCGGGTGGACGCTGTTCCTGGTGATCCAGACCGGGACCATCGCCGCGGTGTGCGTGGCCTTCGGCAAGTTTCTGGGGGTGTTTTTCCCCTCCATCTCGACGACCCACTGGCTTTGGCACATCGCCCACGTGCCGGCCTGGCGGGTGGGGCCTATGGTTTTGGGCAATATGGAGATTGGGGTGAGCACGGCCAACCTAACCGGGATTGCGATCGTGATCCTTCTGGCCATTGTGAATATCTTCGGCGTGGGGCTGGGTGCGCTCATTCAGAATGTCTTCACTTCGGCCAAGGCGATTTCGCTGGCCGCGCTGATTCTGCTGGCGTTCACCGTTGGCCGCAGCGCGGAGGCCTGGACTGCGAATTTCGCCGGTGGCGCCTTCTGGAAGAACGCGGGATGGAATGCGATGCACCCGGTGCAGGTGGGCGCGGGCGGACCGATTATGCTGGTGAACCTGGTGGTGATTCTGGCGGTGGTGCAGGTGGGGTCGCTGTTCTCGGCCGATGCGTGGAACAACATCACCTTTACCGCGGGGGAAGTGAAGAATCCCAAACGCAATCTGCCGCTGTCGCTGATTCTGGGCACCGGGTTTGTGCTCGCCGTCTACTTTCTGGTTTCGCTGGCTTACCTGCTGGTGCTTCCTCTTCACGGCGATCCGAACGGGGCAACGGTGGCGGCGCGGGGCATTCAGTATGCGGCTGAGGACCGGGTGGCGACGGCGGTGCTGGGACAGATTTTCCATACCGGCGGGGCATGGCTGATGGCGGGAGCGATTTTGATTTCGACCTTTGGCTGCGCGAATGGGATGACTCTGGCCGGCGCGCGGGTGTTCTACGCCATGAGCCGCGACGGGCTGTTCTTCAAGTCCGTTGGCAAGCTGCATCCGCGATACAAGACTCCCGTTGCAGGGCTGATTGTGCAGGCAGTTTGGACGGTGCTGCTGTGCGTCTCCGGTTCGTATAGCCAGTTGCTGGACTACATCATCTTCGCGGAGCTGGTCTTCTACATCCTGACGATTAGCGGGTTGTTTGTGCTGCGTTTCAAGCAGCCTCATGCGGCGCGGCCTTATAAGGCCTGGGGCTACCCGGTGCTGCCGGCGCTCTACATCGTGATGGCGGCATGGATCTGTATCGTATTATTGCGATACAAGCCCCAGTACACGTGGCCGGGCCTGGTGCTGGTCCTGCTTGGCATTCCCGTTTATCTTTTCTGGTCTCGGCGGACGGCGCGGCCTGCTCAAGCTGAAGTGAATTGATTTCGTAACCGGCTCCCGAGGAGGAAGTCCCGATACATGTCCAGGCTGCTTCGCATTAAACCGATGTCGATGTTGAACCGGGAGGCCAGCGAAACGGGCGCGCACACGCTGAAGCGTTCGCTGGGGGCGCTGAACCTGATTACGCTGGGCATTGGCGCCATTATCGGCGCGGGCATTTTTGTGCTTACAGGGACGGCGGCGGCTACGGCGGCGGGACCGGCGGTGTCGCTGAGCTTTGTGCTGGCTGGAATTACCTGCGCTTTCGCGGGACTTTGCTACGCCGAGTTCGCTTCGATTATTCCCATTGCAGGATCGGCATACACCTACGGTTACGCAACGCTGGGCGAGTTGGTGGCTTGGATTATCGGCTGGGATCTGGGACTGGAGTACGGGTTTGGCGCGGCAACCGTGGCGTCGGGCTGGTCAGGATATTTCAACAGCCTGCTGGCGCAGATGGGGCTGCACATTCCGCCGCAACTGACGGCAACGCCGGGGACGGACCTGGTGCTTTATCAGAACCAGTGGATGCCGCTGAGTTCGCTTCCAGTGGACGTGTCGAGCGCCGGCTTGCAGCACGCGACCGGCCTGTTCAACCTNNTGAATACGGCGATCGTGATCGTGAAGCTTACGGTTGTGGGCATCTTCATTGCGCTGGGCGGATACTTTCTGATTCTTCATCCTTCTCTGGCCATGCATAACTGGCATCCGTTCATTCCGCCTTCCGACGGGCACGGGCATTTCGGATTGAATGGAATTGCGCTTGGGGCGGCATCTGTTTTCTTTGCGTATATCGGTTTTGACGCAGTATCGACGGCGGCGCAGGAGGCAAAGAATCCGCAAAAGGACATGCCTGTCGGCATTCTCGGGTCGCTGGCGGTGTGCACGGTGCTTTACATTATCGTCTCGACGATCTTGACCGGGCTGAAGAACTACAAGGAGCTCAACGTGGCTGCGCCGGTCGCTCTGGGCATCAAGGTGACGGGGATCGGCTGGGGCGAGTTGCTGGTGAATGTGGGCGCGGTTTTTGGTTTGGGGACCGTGATGCTGGTCATGCTGCTGGGGCAATCGCGGGTGTTCTTCTCGATGTCGAAGGATGGACTGTTGCCCAAGTGGGCGGCGGCGATTCATCCCAAGTTCCGCACGCCGTGGATATCTACTATCTCCGTTGGAGCTATTGTGGCGATCCTGCCGGGCTTTCTGCCGATCGAGCAGCTGTCGAAGCTGGTGAATATTGGAACCCTGCTGGCCTTCACGATTGTTTGCGCAGGGGTTTGGGTTCTGCGGGTTCGCCATCCCCAGATGCATCGGCCATTCAAGGCGCCGCTGGTGCCGCTGGTGCCGATCCTGGGGATTATTTCGGCCGTCTTTCTGATGACACGGCTTCCATGGATTACCTGGGAGGTGATGATTGGCTGGCTGCTGGTGGGGCTGGTGATCTACTTCGGGTATTCGATCAAGCACAGCAAGGTTCAGAAGCTGGCCAGGGATGCGGAAGCGGATTGAGGGGTCGAAGCTAACGGCTAATACGGCGACTGTGGGGATTGGTCTCTCCCAGGTCCCAAGGTCGGGACCTGGGGCACCCAAGCCTATCGCAGGAGGGCTTCCTTACGCCGTGGTTTTAGCGCAGAACTCATCGAAGGCACGGGCCAATTCGCCGGCGATCTGCTGGGCGGTGGACTGCTCAATGACGAAGCGCTGCATGAGGTAGACGAGCTTGCCGTCGCGGAGAAGGGCGATGGCCGGAGATGTGGGCGGATTGCCCTCAAAGTAGCTGCGGGCGCGTTCGGTGGCCTCGCGGTCCTGGCCTGCGAAGACGGTGATCTTTTGGTCGGGCGGATTGGTGGAGTTGCCCAGCGCGAGACGAACGCCGGGACGCATCTTGCCGGCAGCGCAGCCGCAGATGGAGTTGACGACCAGCAGGGTTGTGCCGGGTTGGGCCAGGACAGCGTCCACGTCTTCGGCGGTGCGGGTTTCAGCGATTCCAGCGCGCACGAGTTCCTCGCGCATGGGGATGACCATCAGTTCTGGATACATGTATGCCTCCGGCAGGGAAGTTGCCTGCTCCTATTCTACTGTCAAACCCGGGTGGTGTAGGCTTTATCCGATGCAGATCGAAGAAAATCGGCTTCTTGCACCGTTCACGACTTTTGGGGTCGGCGGGCCGGCGCGCTGGTTTGTGGAGGCAGGGAGCGAGGACGAGATTGCGGAGGCGGCGGCCTGGGCAGAGAAGCGCGGAGTTCGGCTGTTTGTGCTGGGCGGAGGGAGCAATCTGCTGGTCTCCGACGCGGGGTTCGAGGGGCTGGTGTTGCATGTGGGGTTGAAAGGTTTAGAGCTGCAGGACGAATTGTTTCGCGTTGCCGCGGGTGAGGATTGGGACGAGTTTGTTTCGCTGGTTGTAGAGCGAGGCTTTGCAGGTATTGAGTGCCTGGCGGGGATTCCGGGGACGGTGGGAGGAACGCCGGTACAGAATGTAGGCGCGTATGGGCAGGAGGTTGCCGCGGCGATTGAGCAGGTGCGGGCTTTCGATCTGGAGGCCCGTGTATTCGGTGAGTTCACGGCGGCGGAATGCGGGTTTGCCTATCGGCGCAGCCGGTTCAACTCGACGGATTATGGACGGTACATCGTTACGCGCGTGGACTACCGGCTGACGCCAGGGGGCGCGCCGACAGTGCGCTATGCCGATCTGCAGAAGGCGGTTCAGGAAGGCCGGGAAGACGGCGCTGAGTTAAGCCTTGCGGATGTGGCTGCGGCGGTGCGGCGGGTTCGGCAGAGCAAGGGAATGCTGCTGGTGGAGGGGGATCCAGATTGCCGCAGCGCGGGGAGCTTCTTCAAGAATCCGGTGGTGGATGAAGAGCAGGTTGAGCAGATCGCGAAGGCAGGCGCGAAGCCGCCGCCGCGGTTTCCGGCGGGGCAGGGACAGGTGAAGGTCCCGGCGGCGTGGCTGATTGAGCAAGCGGGGTTTTCCAAGGGGTTTGCATTCGGAGGGGCGGGGATTTCGTCGCGACATACGCTGGCGTTGATCAATCGCGGCGGAGCGACGGCGGTGGAGATTTGCGCGTTGGCGGATCGGATTGCTGAAGCTGTTGAGGAGCGGTTTGGGATTCGGCTGGAGATGGAGCCGGTGATGGTGGGGTTCTGAAGGAAGCGCCCGACGGATTTCGAACGTTGTGATTGAATGCAATTGTCTCCCAGGTCCCAAAAGCGGGACCTGGGGCACCCGCATTTTCTGCGAGGTGGGCTTTATCGTATCCCACCCATGCGACGGGAAAAAAGTCGCATGGATGGGGCACCGAACTTCGTTGCGACGACATGCGGCAAGAGACCTAAGTCGACATGAGGCGGAGGGCGATTCTTTCGCGCTCGGCTTGAAGGACTTCGGTAGCGGGGCCCTGGGCCACCAGGCGGCCTTCGCGCAAGAGGGCGACCTCTGCGCCGGTTGAGAAGGCGTCGGTGGCGTCGTGGGTGGCAAGGACGGTTTGCACGCGGTTGACGCGGGCCCATGTTTGCAGGCGGCCGATGAGCGCGTCGCTGGCGATGCCGTCGAGGGCCGAGAAGGGCTCATCCAAAAGAAGAAGGCGGGGACCGGGGGCAAGAGCACGCGCAAGCGCGATTCGCTGCGCTTGTCCACCGGAGAGATCCTGTGGGCGGCGCTTGATGAGGTCCATTGCGTCGACAAGCTCCAGCATTTCGGCAACGCGGGTTGCGCGGATGGTGCTGTCGAGACTGCCGAGGCCGTAGGCGACGTTGGCTTCGATGCTCAGGTGAGGGAAGAGCGAGGGCTGCTGGGCAACCAGCGAAGTGTGCCGGCGGCCGGGCTTGCACCAGACGCCGCGGGCTGTTTCAGTGAGAACTTGGCCGTCGAGTGAGATTTTTCCTGTAGCCGCATCGCTGCGCACAGCTTTGTCAAGGCCGGCTAACAGACGCAGGAGAGTACTCTTGCCCGCACCGGAGGGGCCAAAGACGACCGTCCAATCGGATGCAAGGCGGCATTCCACTTCCAAATGGAAGCTGCCACGGCGGGCTTTGAGGGCCAGTTCAAGCACGGCGTGCGCTCCCGCGCTTTTCACCTTTGGAGTAGAGAGCTGCGAGAGCCACCACGCTCAATCCGAGCAGGATGGTGGCGGTGCGGTTGGCGGCGGCGTAGTCAAAGTTTTCTACCTGGTTGTAGAGGACGATGGAGAGGGTGCGCGTGGAGCCGGGGATGTCTCCGCCAAGCATGAGCACAACACCGAACTCGCCGACGGTGTGCAGGAAGCTGAGGACCGCAGCGGCAACAAGCGATCGCCGCGCGAGAGGGACTAGAAGCGTGAAGACGATCTTTGCCGGACCGGCGCCGAGAAGGCGGGCTGCATCAACGAGGTTTGGTTGGACCGCGGCGAATCCGGCGACCAGCGGCTGCACGGCAAAGGGCAGACTGTAGATGACCGAACCTACAACCAGGCCATCGAAGGAGAAGGCCAAGGGATGGCCGAGGAGGGCGATGATTCCGCGGCCGATGGCGGTGCGGGGGCCGAGGAGGACGAGAAGGAAGAAGCCGAGGACGGTGGGGGGAAGGACAAGAGGAAGGACGGCCAAGGCCTCAAGAGCGGCGAGCCAGCGGCTGCGGCCGAGGACCAGCAGAGCCGCGAGAGGGATGGCGACGGCCAAGAGGATCGCCGTGGTTACGGATGCCAGCCGGAGAGTGAGGGCGAACGCTTGCCAGTCCATGGTTTCCTGTTTCGGATTTATGGTTGAGATTCTTCGTTTCCCACCCTAGCCACAAAAACAAGAACGTGGCGAGGATGGGGCACCCAATTGATTCCTTGATTCTAGTGAACGGGGGTGAGGCCGGCTTTGGCAAGCTGGGCTTGAATTGATGGCGAGAGGAGGAAGTCGAGGAACTTGTGGGCAGCGGCGCGCTGGGTTGTGTTGCTCACGATGACCGCGCCTTGCTCGATGGGCGGGTAGAGATCGCGCGGGATTACGAAATAGGCGCCACTCGAGGCCATGTGCGGAGTTAATGCGGAAGTCAGCGAGATGAGGCCTGCGTCGGCGTTGCCGGAGTCAACGAATTGGGCGGCCTGGGCTATGTTTTCCGCGGTGGCCAGGCGCGGCTTGAGAGCGTCGTAGAGCTTGAGGCTGGTGAGCGCGGCGAGGGCAGCACGGCCGTAGGGCGCGCGATCGGGATTGGCGATGGCCAGACGTTTGAGGGCGGGGTTACGGAGGAGATCGAGGGAAGGGGGCGGCATCGGCGAATCCTTGCGCGCCCACAAGACGAGAGTGCCTTTGGAATAGGTGATGGGTGTGGACGAGTCGGCGCTGCCGGCGGCATCGGCAAGACCGGCATCGATCAGCTTCTTGGGATAGTTGAGGTCGGCGGAGAGGAACAAGTCGAAGGGCGCGCCATTCATGATCTGAGTGGTTAACATTGCGGAGGCTTGATAGGTGGCTTCGGCGCGGATGCCGGTTGCCCGGCGAAACTGTTCGAGGATCGGCGGCAGGACGGGTTCGAGGTCGGCAGCGGCGGCTACGCGCAAGGGCGTCTGCGCGTGCAATTGGGACAGCAGAGCCATTCCTAGCAGAAGCGGGAAGAATCTTTTCAATTTCAACGGGCTCCGAGTGTCTGCAAAAGTCTCTCCACGCTGGTAGGCTAACACCAGACAGGTAAAACTTAGACAAGGAGTAGTTTGTCCGTTTGAAGGAGCATTCCCTCGGGGGCTAAAGCCCACTCGTTTTGAGTTGGCAATGTACGGGCTGAAGCCCGTACCCTTCACTGAGGCGCGTACCCTTCAAACCGACCTGCTGCAAGACGAGAGCATGAGCGACAATTTGCACCAGTTACGCTGTTTTGGATGCGGGGCCCGGATTGCGGGCGTTGAGGCGCTGCCCGACTTCCGTTGCGCGGTCTGCGGCGATCTGTTCGAAGTGGAATACCCAGGGTGGGGCCAGCGGCGGGGGCCGGATCGTCCCAACCCCGGCGCGCTCAAGTGGCTGTGGCGGGAGAGAAAAAGCTCCGCTGAAGCGCTGGATCACTCGGGCGTTTGGCGGTTCCGCGAGTTGCTGCCGATTCTGGACAGTTTTGGCAATGCCGTCACGTTGTTCGAGGGCAATACGCCCCTGTATCACTTGCCGCGCGCGTCGAAGGCACTGGGCATCGACCAGCTTTTTGCCAAGCACCAGGGGATGAATCCGACCGGCTCGTTTAAAGATACGGGCATGACCGCGGCGATGAGCGTGGCCAAGGAGCGCGGCTTCGCGTGGGTGGCCTGCGCGTCCACGGGCAATACTTCCGCGGCCATGGCTGCTTATGCGGCGCGCGCGGGAGTGCGCAGCCTGGTGCTGATTCCCGATGGAAAGATTGCGTGGGGCAAGCTGTCGCAGGCCATGGATTACGGCGCGGTGACCTGCCAGTTGAAGACCGATTTCGACGGGTGCCTGACACTGCTGACGCAGATTGTGAAAGAGGCGCCCATTTACCTGCTCAACTCGGTGAACCCCTACCGGCTGGAGGGACAAAAGACGCCGGCCTTTGAGATTGCCGAGGCCTTCGACTGGAATGTGCCGGATCACTTGATTGTCCCCGGCGGCAATCTTGGCAATAGCTCCGCACTGGGTAAGGGATTCCGCGAACTGCACGAATTGGGCCTGGTGGGGCGGTTGCCGCGCATCTCCGTGATCCAGGCCGTGGGCGCGAATCCGCTGGTCCGCAGCCTGGCAGAAAATCATGGAGCGGAGCTGGAGCCGGTGGAAGCGCATACGCGGGCTACGGCGATACGGATCGGCAATCCTGCTTCATGGCGCAAGGCCGTGCGGGTTATTCAGGACACCGGTGGATGGTGCCTGGATGTGACGGAGGCCGAGATAGCGATTGCGAAGGCCGAGTTGGGCTCGGAAGGATTGGGATGCGAGCCGGCTTCGGCTGTGACTCTTGCCGGGTTGAAGAAACTGCGTGCCGATGGCAAGATTCGATCGAATGAGACGGTGGTGCTGGTGCTGACCGGGCACACACTGAAGGATGCCGATTACACGATCGACTTTCATCGCGGAACGCTGCTGACGGAAGAAGAGTCGGCGGGCAGGGAAGCGGAGATTGGCGCGCTGAGGCGCAATGCGGTGGCAGTTGACGCAACGATTTCCGCAGTGATGGCGGCAATGAAAGGCAGCGCGGGATGAGCGAGCCAGGCAAGACATCCGGGCGGCCATCCGGCGGAGGGCTGCGGCTGCGCCTGCCGGCCACGTCCGCGAATCTAGGACCCGGATTTGACGCGGTTGCCATCGCTCTGGATTTTTATCTTGAGTTGGACGCCGAGCCTGCCGATGAGTTTTCGATTGCCGCTACGGGCAGAGATGCGGAGCGGTGCGGGCGAGTCGAAGATAACCTGGTGTTGGAGACGTACAAGGGAATACTGGTTGCGAACGATCGTCCGATTGTGCCGCTCGCGATCAAAATGCGCAATGGGATTCCGCTGGCCATGGGTTGCGGATCGTCGGCTGCGGGGCGGCTGGCGGCGATTGCGCTGGCGGTTCATTTCGGACAACTGGCCTGGAGTTCTGAACGCATTCTGCATGAGGCTTACCTGCTGGAAGGACACCCGGATAACGTGGCAGCCTGCTGGCTGGGAGGCTTTGTAGCTGCGGCTTGCGACGGGGAAACTGTCCGCGTGGCCAAGGTGGTTCCTGCGGCTGATTGGCGGGCCATTGTGGTGCTTCCCGCCGACCCGCTGCCCACCAGCAGGGCGCGGGCCGTGCTGCCGGCCAGTTACCCGCTCGGCGATGTGGTCGCGAACATCCAAGCGGTTTCGATGCTTGGACTCGCCTTTGCGCAGGGGCGGGCTGACCTGCTGCGGATCGCCATGAGCGACCGCATTCACCAGCCGTATCGAGCGCCAATTTGCAAGCTGCTGCCGCTGATGTTGCCCCTGGTTGGGGAGCACGGAATTCTGGGCGCGGCGCTGAGCGGGGCAGGGCCGGCGGTTCTGGTAGTGGTTGAAGGCGAAGAGGCTCTGGGGCGGGCTTCGGCAGCCATTTGGGACGCATTGGGCGGTCCAGGAGGGGCGGAGTTGCTGGTCTGCCGCTTTGTGCCATCCGGGGCAAACCAAACCAACGTGTGAAGGTCAGAGTTTCGGTTCCCAGGTTCCTCAACCGGATCAAAAAATGGGGGTTACAAGTGGGTAACCTTTGGCCTTAACCCGTGCCTTTCTGTACAGTCACCAGTTTTTTAGGTACTGATCCTATTACCTAAGTTTGCTTGCTATTTATCAAGTTAGCACCTAGATTTGCACCGTGGGCAGTTCTGGGGGAGGGCTGCTCTAGCGCCCGAGATCCGAAAAGGGTCCGGGCGCTTCTATTTGGTCTCAGCACTCGCTAACGACCTCGAAACAAGTTGGCGCGAGGTGCTTGCGATCTCCTGCTTCGAGACTCCCCGATCCTCAGCGTTACCGCCGCGGCGCGGCCTGCGACTTTCGAGAGTGCTGCTGCATCTTATGAAAGCGCGGTTCCTGTACACTTCAGAAAGTGCAGTTTCCGCAAGGAGAGTCATGGCTGGATTGGGAGTTCTGGAAGTAAGCGATGCAACGTTCGACAAGGAAGTGCTCGAAAGCGAGCAGCCTGTTCTGGTAGATTTCTGGGCCGTGTGGTGCGGTCCGTGCAAGGCGATTGGTCCCATCGTGGACGGTGTGGCAGCCACCTATGCAGGCAAACTGAAGGTGGCCAAGGTGAATGTGGATCAGAATGGCGCGACGCCCTCGCGCTACGGAATTCGCGGAATTCCCGCGCTGCTGTTCTTCAAGGGCGGCAAGGTGACCGATCAGATTGTTGGCTATGTTCCGCAGGAAGTAATTGAGGAGAAGGTGCAGCGGCTGCTTGCCTAAATAGATTCGATAGAATCGGCGCGCGTGGGCTTGTTGTGTGGTCTGGTGATTGCGCCTGAAGGTGCGCGGGCGAGGACGCCCGCGCGACAGCCGGTCTCCACCCCAGCGACGAAGACCTGTCGCTGGGGACCCCGCTACATTCCTAAGCTCTGCCGCGAAATTGAATGATGCGGCGCCGGTCGCGCTTGGAGGGTCTGTGCTCCGGCAGCGGCGCATATTGCTGCATGGCCTTGCGCTCTGCGGCCAGCTTGAGGCGGGCCTCGCGGCTGGCTTCGGTTTCGCGGTAGAGGTTTTGCGCAATCGCGGCGGGGCCGCGCATCTCACTAAGTTTTAGAACTTCGACCTGGAACAGACCGCCTTCATTTTCAATTTGCAGCATGTCGCCGGCGTGGACATCGCGCGCGGGTTTGGCGCGTACACCGTTGGAGAGAATCCTGCCGATGTCGCAGGCCTTGCTGGCCAGGGCGCGGGTCTTGAAGAAGCGCGCGGCCCAAAGCCATTTGTCGATGCGGACAGAATCCATGCCTCTATGGTACTCACTCGCGCGTGCGGTTTGTGGGAGCATTGGCTGGCGATCTCATTCGCTCAGTACCAGTACTTGAAGTCGGGCCAGTCGGCAGCATAGGTACGTTTGCGATGGCGCAGCCAGAAGTAGTGGTGATGTTCGTGATCCATGATCCAGGGCGCGTCGAAGGGACCGAGATCGATCACTTCGGCGTAGGTGTCTGTGTAGTCCTTGGGATCGTTGCCTAGGGTGAGGACGGATTCGCCGGTCGAGCCATTCCATCCCCAATAGAAGTAATTCTGATGGCCGCTGATTGCCGTGGGCAGGCCGTACTGGGCCCCAAGAATGTTCACGGCGCTGGCTTCGCCGTAGTTGCCGCAGAAGATTGCGGTGCGGGCGCGCACATCCGGCGGCAGAGCGTTGTAGCGGGCGGCAAATCCCTGGACCATTTGCGGCCAGCCGAAGCGGTCGGAGAGCGGCTGCGGCAAAGGACTGGTGAACTTTTCGCTTTTCATCTTGTTGGCTCCGAAGCGGGACGTGTAGGCGACGTACTTGTCGGGGGGCAGAATGGTGAGCATGATGGGAGCTGTGGCGCGGCAGAGCAGAAAGGCGAGGACGACCGTGTAGAGGATAGGTGGCCAACTGCGGCGGGTGAGCTGGCCGAAGGCGGCGGCTCCGGCGGCGAACAGGACCGGATAGATCGGCGCAACGTAATAATCCTTGGCGTGCATGGCCATCATCATGGCCAGCAACAACAGATAGGTGAATGCCACAAAGCGCCAGGCGCGCGCTTTGCGTGCAAAGCCGAGCCACGCCAGGCCGCCGATCCAGAGGGGAGCCGCGACGATCAGCAGCATGTTGACCTGTTCGCGAAGAAAAGCCAGCGGCGGCAACTTTGTGTTCTTGTCGGAGTGGGCTACGTTGCTCAGCAGTTCATAGGTTGGGAAATGATGGACCCATTGCCAGATGAAGTTGGGCACGGCGAACAGAACCAGCAGCGAAACGCCGGCCGCGCAGCCTTTCGAGAAAAGAATGCGGCGCTGTGGACTGAGCAGCAGCCCGATCAGCAATGCCACCAGAAAAAAGACCGTGGAGTGCTTGTTCTCGATTCCCAGGCCGGCTAACAATCCAAAAATCAGCCAGGCGCGCAAGTTCGCCGTGCCTTCGGCAACGCGCAGCAGAGCCAGCAGCGCGCCCATCCAGAAAACCGGCTCGAAGGAGTTCATGGAGAGGTAGTTCGCGGTGCCGAGGAAGACTGGCGCGGCGAGGACGGCGGTCATAGCCAGGACCTGTGCGGTGCGGCGTCCGCCCAGTTGCCAGGTGAGCAGCCCGGTGAGGCCAACCAGCACGCCCCCGGCCGCGAAGCTGAGGATGCGAATGCCGGTGGGCGAAAGGCCGAAGAGCATCTCGGCAATGCGGGCCTGCACAGCTACCAGCGGCGGCTGGTCCACATAACCCCAGGCCAGGTGATGGCCGCAAACCAGGAAGTAAAGCTCGTCGCGGAAAAAGCCGTAGCCCAGATGAGAGCCCCAGAGCGAGCTGGCGAAGTGGATCAGGAAGGTGATGGAGGTGAAGATTGCGGCCAGCAGCAGGGCAGTGCGCAGGGGCGTGCGTGTGGGGATGGGCGGATTGGCTTCGGGCAAGGTTGTTGGCCTCCTCGGCGGTGGTCTAAGCGATTCTACGCGGAACCGCGGGGACGAGTTCCGCGAAATGCGTCATGCAACTGGCGGAGGATTGTCTCGGAGGCAGAACGGGAATCAGGCGGCGCGGGGGGTGAGCTTGATGCCGAGAGCTTTCATGACGCCGAGGAAGGTGGAAAGACGAGGGTCGCCAGTGGGCGAGAGCGCTTTGTAGAGAGCCTCGCGGGTGACTCCGGCCTGAGAGGCCATTTGCGTCATGCCGATGGCGCGGGCGATGTCGCCGAGAGCGGCGGCAATGAGCGAGGGATCGCCGTCGTCAAATGCGGCTTCGAGGTAGGCGGCGATGGACTCGGGACTGTCGAGGAATTCCGAGGGATCCCAGAGGGTGGTTTTAAGTGGCATTTTTGGCCTCCTTGGCGAGCTTCTTTGCTTTGGCTATATCCGATTGCTGCGTACTCTTTGTGCCTCCGATGAGGAGGAGAACCAGCAAGCTTCCCGTTCGCTGAAAGTAGACTCGGTAGCCTGGCCCGTAATCGATGCGCAGTTCGCTGACTCCCTCACCAACAGGCTTTACGTCTCCGAAGATGCCGAGCGAGAGGCGGCGAATGCGGATTTGAATGCGAGCCAGTGTCTGAAGATCGCGAAGTTTCCGAAGCCAAGTCGAGAAAACTTCGGTCTGACGAACCTCGATCACGTGTTAACTATAGTTCACGATGGGTTTTTGTTCAAGTCACTTGCTCGCAGCCTGCTCCTGGTGGAAGTGCCGCCAGATGGTTTCGGCGGTTTTGCGGGGAACTACGGCGGCGAGGGATTCGGCTGTCGCTTGTTGCACGTCGCGGAGGCTGCCGAAGTGTGTGAGCAAACGCTGGCGGGTCTGGGGGCCTACGCCGGGAATGTTCAATAGCTCGGAGCCACGGTCGCGGATGGAGCGGCGCTGGCGGTGATAGCCGATGGCGAAACGGTGGCTCTCGTCGCGGATGAGCTGGATGAGATGCAGGACGGGCGAGCGGCGGTCGAGGACTACGGGCTCGTTTTCGTTGCCGTAGACGTAGATGACTTCTTCCTTCTTGGCGATGGAGGCAAGGGGCTGCGCGGTGAAGCCCAGCGATTCAAGGGCATCGGCGGCGGCGTGGAGCTGGCCGAGGCCACCATCGATGAGGATGAGAGAGGGCATGGTGCTGGGTTCTTTGCTTTTGGAGGGTTTTCCCTCGGGGGCTAAAGCCCCGGCTTCTTGGGGGGGATTTATGTACGGGCTGAAGCCCGTACCCTTCACCGTGGTGGAGTTCGGGTGTGATGACGAGTGCGTGGAATCCCAGGTCCCAGAATCGGGACCCTTCGACAAGCCCAGGGCAGGCTCTGGGGCATAGGGCCCTTTCAAAGCGTGTGTTCCATGACCGATTGTTGTCGAATCCCAGGTCCCAGAATCGGGACCTGGGGCACCCAGTTTGTCGCGGTTGTCGCGGATGCGTCGATAGCGGCGTTCGACTACTTCGCGCATGGAGGCGAAATCGTCTACGCCAAGGACGGTCATTACTTTGAATTTGCGGTAGGCGGATTTGTTCATCTTGCCGTCTTCCCAGACGACGAGAGATGCTACGGTTTCGGCGCCCTGGATGTGGGAGATGTCGAAGCACTCGATGCGGCGGGGAAGTTCGGGGAGCATGAGGGCGTCGGCGAGGGCTTCCTGAATGGCCTTGCGCGAGGGCTCGAGGACGCGGAATCGCTGGGTGTAGGACTGCTTGGCGTTCTGGCTGGCGAGGTCGACGAGAGAACGCTTTTCGCCGCGCTGGGGGGCGGCGATTTCGATGCGATGGCCGGTGCGCTCGGTGAGGAGCGCGGCGAGGGATTCACGATCGTCGAAGTCGACCGGGACGAGGATGGAACGCGGGATGTAGTGCTGGTCGATGTAGAGCTGTTTGAGGAGGGCGGAGAAGAGTTGGGCGGCGTGGAAGGGCGTCTCGGGGTTGGCATTTCCCTCGGGGGCTAAAGCCCCATTTCTTTTTGGGATGTTTGCGGCACGACTAAAGTCGTGCCCTTTCAAAGCGTCGGAGAGACCTTCGTTGATGTGTGGGCTGAAGCCCGTACCCTTCACGCTGGTGGAGTTCGGGTGTGATGACGAGTGCGTGGAATCCCAGGTCCCAGAATCGGGACCTGGGGCACCCGGTGTTTCCTCGGAGGAAGGGCTCGAGCTGTGACCTGATTCTGTTTCGGCGGTGTCATCCATTGCAGCAACTTCAGCAGCATCGGCTTCGAGGAGGTCGGGCAGGTCTTCCCAGAAGAATTCGCGGCGGTCTACTATTTTGCCGCCGCGCATGTGGAAGAGATTTACGGCCAGACTGCCATCTTCAAAGTGATAGCCGAAGACGTCGGCGTCGTCGCCTTGCTCGGCGGTGGCGATGCGCTGCTTTTCCTGGAGTTGATGGACCGTGGAGAGCTGGTCGCGCAGGCGGGCGGCGGCTTCAAACTGTTCGGCTTCGGCGGCGGCCATCATGCGCGTGGTAAGCGTGCGTTCGAGTTCGGCGTGGCGGCCTTCAAGGAAAAGTTGCGCGTCGCGGACCGCGTCTTTGTAGATTTCAGGGGTGGTCAGGCTCTCGACGCAGGGGCCAAGGCAGCGGTGAATGTAGTACTGCAGGCAGGCGCGGGGATGGTAGCGCGAGAGATCGACTTTGCAACTGGGCAGCAGAAAGCTGCGGTGGATTAGCTCGACGACGCGGTAGGCGAGGTTGCCGGGAAAATAGGGGCCGTAGTAGGCCGCGCCGTCCTTGCGCAGGCGGCGGGTGACGAAGACTTTGGGGAAGCGGTCGGCCAAGGTGAGCTTGACGTACGGGTAGGTTTTGTCGTCGCGGAGCAGGATGTTGAAGCGGGGCTTGCGCTGCTTGATGAGGTTGTTTTCAAGAGCCAGGGCTTCGTGCTCGTTGGCGACGAGGATGTATTCAAGGTCGACGGCTTCGCGCATCAGGGAGCCGGTCTTGGCGTTGGCCTGTGCGGCCTCCAGCAGATAGGAACGCACCCTGGAGCGGAGGTTCTTGGCCTTGCCCACGTAAATGACTTCGCCCTCGGCGTTTTTGTAGAGATACACGCCGGGCTGGGTGGGAAGCTGGCGGATTTTTTCGTAGAGGTCCATTGCGGGTCCGTGGAAGGCGAGGCCAGTTTCTAGGATAGCGGGACGGGCGCGGCTGTGGGTGGGCTTGTGGGGACGAATGGGCGCATTGGGAGCGGCTGGCCGTTAAAAGCTGCTTTATGTGCGTATTCCTTACCGATTGATGTAAAAGATACATGCTTAAAATCGACAGCGCGCATTGTCAAAGCGCCCGTAAGGGACATGGATGGAATAGGTTGAGAGAATAATCCCGAATGGCACGCCGGATGCACTATCACTGGCGAGAGGACGAAACCGTCTCGGCCTGATTTTGGTGCAATTTGGAAGTTTGGCGGGGCGACGGACAGGATAATGACAATGCATCGTTTTGGATATGTTTGGGTGGCAGCGGCTTTGGCAGTGGCAGGCGCGAGCGGATGCGCCACAAAGAATTATGTGCGTACACAGACACAACCGCTGGTTGAGCACACCGACCAGTTGGACAAGAAGACCTCGGCCAACAACCAGCAGATTCAGGACGTGGACAGCCGGGCACAGGCGGGCATTACGCGAGTGCAGGGCGCCGCGGACACCGCAACCCAGAACGCGCAGGGCGCGAGCAAGGCGGCGAGCGACGCAGAAGTGGCAGCCAATGAAGCCGTGCATCGGGCCGACTCGCTGGACAGCGTGGTCAAGGGGCTGGACCAGTACAAGCAGGTGGCCGATGTTTCGGTGACCTTTGGGTTTGACAGGTCGGTGCTGACCAACGATGACAAGACGCAGTTGGATACCTTTGCCGCATCGCTTGGTGCAGCCAAGAGCTACATTCTCGAAGTGACGGGCGGGACGGATTCAATTGGGGCGGCCCAGTATAACTACGACCTGAGCCAGCGCCGGGCGGATGCGGTGGTGCAGTACCTGGCCGCGAAGTACGGGATCCAGCCGCACCGGTTCTACCTGATCGGCATCGGCAAGGATCAGGCAGTGGCCCCGAACGACACCAAGGAAGGGCGGCAAAAGAATCGCCGCGTGGAAGTGCAGCTACTGAGCAACATGGGCGATCAGACCACGCAGCAGACCGCTTCAAGCCAGGGACAGGGAAGCTAAGCACGGTTTAGCGTCTTACCCGCACCCATTCATTTGCGGGTCGAAGGGCCGGGTCGCATAGCGACCCGGCCCTTTCTGCGTGATGGGGAGACGAGGATTATCGCGAGGATCGGACGTCCCTTGTATGTTGCATTCAGAGGCGTGAGGATGATTTCACGTTTCGGCGGCAAGGCCGTTCGTCCCTTAGGGCGATTCTGTGTAGCGGACACCGCTTGATTGAACCCCTGACTTTCAAGACTTGATCGCAGATTCCGATTCCCCAGCGGACCGAAGACGAGATACGATGGAAATCTGTTTTACCATCTTCCCGTGAGGTCTGGAATGCTGCCTCGCTTCTTGTCACTGATCGTGCTCCTCTGCTTTTCGTCGAGCTTGATTGCGCAAACAGAGTCGCGCGACCGTTACCTGATTTACGGAGGCTACTCGCTTCTCTCCAACTCTTTCAATGGAGTGCCGGGAGCACGCCAGATGCTGAACGGATGGGATGCGTCGGTGGCGTTTCAGTCGTGGCACAACCTGCGTTTCAAGTTCGAATCTTCTGGCTACAACGGGAGCAATCTAGGAGCACAACAGCACGCACTTTTTTTGATGGGCGGCGGCCAATATAGCTTGCAACTCGGCAAGGAGGCCGTTTTTGCGGAGGTGCTGGCGGGAGAGGCTGGGTTGAACCGATACTGGGGGCCAAACCAGGTGGCAGGCGAGGTCGCATCCTTCTCGAGCATTCTGGGAGGGGGCGTGGACACGCCGCTGACGCGGCACTTAGCTTTCCGCGTTGCCGGCGATTATCTATGGGAGAATTTCGCTCTCCAGCAGAACGTAACTCTCATCCCTTACCGGCCTGCGGGACTGCCCAATAATTTCGCACGCATTTCCAGCGGACTCGTGTGGCGCTTTTGATAAGAAGCAGGGTGCCGAATGGACCTGGATTGAATGATTAGCGGGAAGGTGCGGCGAGGATTGTGGTCATAAACTCAGCAAGTTAGCGTCCGCTTCGCGGANNGCAAAGGTTTCATACCCCGCGGGCCGGCGAAGCCGGTGGACGACTGACCGTGTGATTTGGAGCTTGCTGGAGGACGAACGCGGGCGTGGACGCCGGCGCTACATTCCGGCGATGACACAAACACGCGGCGCGGCACTCGATCGCGTGTTGGGCGATCAGGACGCCATGCCCAGCCCGACCAGATTTGCGGCGGCGATGATGACCAGGACTCCAGCCCACAACAAGCGAACGGGTCTGCTGGCCACACCCTTCCACTCACCGAGCGCCAGGCCCACCAGTCCGCCGCAGAGGACGTAGATGCTCATGTGCAGCATCCAGTTCACGTAGAAGAGGCGCTGCGGAATGTTGGCCGCGCCCCAGGCGTAAAAGAAGAATTGGAGGTACCACATGATTCCGCCGGTTGCGGCAAGGGCGGCATTCTTTATCAGCGTCGGCCGCGGTTGGCCTAGATCGGCGCGCAATGAGAGCCTCTTTAGAGCAGCGAGACGGATGAAACAGTAACTGAGATTGACGATGGCGCCGCCGCCCATGATGATGACGTAACTCGGAAGCGCCGCATACAGGGAATTCACGCCGAGCAGCTTCGCGGCGGCCTCCATCGGCCTGGCCGCATCGATGGCAAACGACATGCCCGAGGAGAAGATTCCGCACATCACTGCGAGGAGGAGTCCAAGCTTTACATTGAATTCCCGGACCTCGCTGCCGAGTTGGACTTCCTTCTGGTGTCCCGCATAGGAGACGATGGCAACGCCAATGACGGCCACGAAGACGCCTGCCATGGTCAACAAGCCGCTATGGGTGGTGAAGAGCATGACGCCCTGGCCATGCAAGAGCGGCGGCACCAAGGTGCCGACAACCAGCGTGACGCCGATGGCGACGCCGATGCCCAGCGACATGCCCAGATGGCGCATGGTGAGGCCGTAACTTACGTTGCCGACGCCCCACATGGCGCCGAATAAGGCGACCTTTAGCAGCAAGGGGATGCCCATGGAGGAGTAGAAAGCGGTGAAGTCCGGCAGCAGGATCAGGCTAACGCCAATGGGCAGGAGAATCCAGGAGAAGAAGCCGGCGATGGCCCAGGTGGTTTCCCACGACCAGTTTCTTACTTTGCCAATCGGCGCATAAAAGGAAGCGGCCATTGCCGCGCCCAGGATGTGCCATCCGATTCCAGCCAGGATCGTTACCGGCATTCTGTCTCCAATTCTCCGTGCCGCGGGCGGATGCCTCAAGCTGCCCGCGAGCAAGTTCAAAGCCTATCGGGTGAACAAATAATTTGTACAGGTGCGATGAAGCCAGTTCAACGAATGGTTCCCCAAATGAAACATTTTACGGGCGGAACCACATTATTCAAAAGAGCATACCTTTGTCAATTGCGCGCAAGAACGAATGCAGGTTGAAAACTGCGGGGCGCGCCAGGATATCGCCTTCTGCCGTTACACTCTGTGCATGGCTCTCCGTCTTCTTGCCGCCACCACCAGCCAAGGCAAACTGCGCGACTTTCGCATCGCAGCCCATGCGTATTCTGTTTTTATCGATCCGTTGCCCGCGGCCGACACGATTCCAGCCCCTGAAGAAGACGGCGATACCTTCCGCGCCAATGCCACTTTGAAGGCCGTTTATTACTCGCGCTTTGCCCCTGGCCAGTTGGTGCTGGCAGACGATTCAGGGCTGGAAGTGGATGCTCTTGGTGGAGCGCCCGGGGTGCGCTCGGCCCGCTTTGCCGCCGATTCCGGGCTTGTGGACTCGCCCGATGCCAACGACAACTCGGACGTGTGGAACAACATTGTTCTTCTGCAGCGGCTCACCACTATTCCTGCCGCACAACGCACGGCGCGTTACCGGTGCGTGCTGGTTGCGGCGCGCGACGGCGAGGTTTTGCACTCGGCGGAGGGCACGGTCGAAGGCGTGATTCTGGAGGCGCCGCGGGGGACGGGAGGGTTTGGCTACGATCCGCTGTTCTTCCTGCCGGCTTTGGATAGGACAATGGCGGAACTCGACCTGGAGACCAAGCTGTCACTCAGTCATCGCGGGCGGGCGCTTGAGGCGCTGCTGCCGATGCTGCGTGCGTGATGGGTATTCCGTGATTTTTCTTTGCCAAAGAGATCGGCAGTGGGTCAGGTTGAACGAGTTTCCCTCAGGGGCTGAAGCCCATTTCGATTTTTGATTTGTTTATGTACGGGCTGAAGCCCNNCTGAAGCCCGTACCCTTCACTGAGGCCCGTACCCTTCACTGAAGCCCGTACCCTTCAAACTGACCCGCTACGAAGGAGTTGCGTGCCTTGACGGACGTGATGCGGGACACGAATAATGCATGAGGCGGTACACAAGCAATTCCCGTTTCTGAAATTGAAATAACCCGCAGCAGTCAGGAGTCCGTGGTGAGATTCGAAACGGCGTAAAACCATCCCTCGGGGGCTAAAGCCCATCGTTTTTTTCAATCACTTACGGCACGGCTGTAGCCGTGCCCTTTCAAAGCTCGATTTTCACCGCAGCCGTTAGGAGCCGACACTTCCATGGCCACAGTCCAACAACCTGCCGCGCATACGGTTCGACGCGGCGTCCAGCCACTGCGAGCCGGCCAGGGCACGTCCTTTATCTGGCGCAAGCTGCACTCGCTGCTTGGCATTGTTCCCATCGGCGCCTTTCTGCTGGAGCACCTGCTTTCGAACTTTGAAGCGCTGAAGGGTCCGGCGGCTTACGGCGCGCAGGTGAAGTTCCTTAACAGTCTGCCCCTGGTGCGGGTTCTGGAATGGGTCTTCATTTTTCTGCCGATTCTTTATCACGCTGGGTACGGCGTCTATATCTGGCTGCGCGGCAAATCGAACGTTGTGTATTATCCGTGGGCAGGGAATTGGATGTACGTGGCGCAGCGTTATACGGGGCTGATTGCGTTTGTCTATATTCTGCAGCATGTGATACGCCAGCGGTTCATGGGGATCAGCTTGCCGGAGAATCCTTATGCGGCATTTGCAAAGGTTCAGCATGAATTGGCGAATCCCTGGATTCTGGCCTTCTATGTGATTGCGATGATCGCGATTTGCTGGCACTTTGCTTACGGCGTGTGGCTGTTTGCGGCCAAGTGGGGCATTACTCCGGGCGTGACGGCGAGGAAGCGGTTTGGCTACGTGTGCGCGGTGCTGGGCGTGGTTCTGGCTGTTGGGGGATTGGCGAGCATTTGGGCCTTCGTCGGGGGTAAGTATCCGAACGCGCCTGAGAACGTGCCTGTTTCGTCCTTGACGGTTCCGGCAAATGCTGGCGGCGTTTCGATTTGAATTGCTTGTGGCAGCGGGTTTTTGGCTGAGAGCTAGCTTCTTGACCGCATGATTTCGTACTTCGAGTTCATGCTATCCCAGGTCCCAGAATCGGGACCTGGGGCACCCATAGATGGTTCAACAGTAAGCGGTCAAAGATTTTGTAGCTGTTTTTGCTTTCCTTGGAAAGGAAGACGAGTTCATGGCAGCACCAAGAATCATTGTGGTTGGCGGAGGCCTGGCGGGGCTGGCGGCGGTGATCAAGATTGCCGAGGCGGGCGGGACGGTCGATCTTTTTTCGATTGTGCCGGTGAAGCGTTCGCACTCGGTTTGCGCGCAAGGCGGGATCAATGCCGCCAAGAATTTGAAGGGCGAAGGCGACACCACCGATAAGCACTTCGACGACACGATTTATGGTGGCGATTTTCTTGCCAACCAGACGCCGGTGAAGGCCATGTGCGAGGCGGCGCCAGCCATTATCGATCTGCTCGATCGCATGGGTGTGCCCTTCAATCGCACACCGGAAGGGCTGCTCGATTTCCGCCGGTTTGGCGGCACGCTCTACAATCGCACCGCCTTTGCAGGTGCGACGACGGGGCAGCAGTTGCTGTATGCGCTGGACGAGCAGGTGCGCCGCTACGAGGCCGAAGGCAGGGTGAAGAAGTACGAGGGCTGGGAGTTTCTATCGGCGGTGCTGGACTCGAAGGGGCAGGCGCGCGGCATCACGGCGCTCGACCTGCGCACGATGGAATTAAAGTCTTTTGCCGCGGACGCGATTATTCTGGCGACGGGCGGCATTGGGGCGATTTTCGGGAAGAGTACGAACTCCGTGGTCTGCACCGGGTCTGCGCAATCGGCCATCTTCCAGCAGGGCGCTTACTACGCCAACGGCGAACTGATCCAGGTGCATCCGACCACGATTCCGGGTGAGGACAAGCTGCGGCTGATGTCTGAGTCGGCGCGCGGCGAGGGCGGCCGGGTGTGGGTGCCGCGCAAGCCTGGCGATAAACGGCCGATCAAGCAGATCCCCGAGGCGGAGCGGTTCTACTTTCTCGAAGAGTGGTATCCGAAGTACGGCAACCTTGTGCCGCGCGATGTGGCTACGCGCGCCATTCACAAGGTGGTTTACGAAGAGGGTTTGGGCATTGACGGACAGCCGATGGTGTATCTGGACCTGACGCACATCGATCGCGAGACGCTGAACCGGAAGCTCGAGGGGATTCTCGAAATTTACGAGAAGTTTGTCGGCGACGATCCGCGCGATGTGCCGATGAAGATCTTCCCCGGTATGCATTACACGATGGGCGGGCTTTGGGTTGACTTTAACCAGATGACGAATATTCCCGGCGTGTTTGCGGCGGGGGAGTGCGAGTACCAATACCACGGCGCGAACCGGCTGGGCGCGAATTCGCTGCTCAGTTGCATCTTTGCCGGCTTCCACTCCGGGCCGAATGCGCTTGAGTATGCGAAGAATCTGCCGGCGGCCGAGGGGGATGGCGGTCACGGTGCCGAACTGGCGCGGCAGGCCGAGCTGAACGGCAAGCTACTGAAGAACGAAGGGACGGAGAATCCTTTCCGGCTGTGGCGCGAACTGGGCCAGACCATGACCGAGCACGCTACCGTGATCCGCTACAACAAGGGGCTGAAGCTGGCCGATGAAAAGATTGTGGAGTTGCTGGAACGCTACAAGAAGGTGAACCTGAGCGACCGCAGCCAGTGGGCGAATACCAGCTTTGCGTTTGCGCGGCAGTTGAAGAACATGCTGGAGCTATCGCGAACTGTTGCGCTGGGCGCGCTGCTTCGCGACGAATCGCGCGGGGCACATTACAAACCGGACTTTCCGGAGCGCAATGACGAGAAGTTCCTGAAGACCACGAAGGCGAGCTTTACCGGCGACATTGCAGGCCCGCGATTCGAGTATGAAGAAGTGGATACGCAATACATCAAGCCGCGTCCGCGCAGTTACGGCGCAGCGAAATAGGTGCTGCGCGCGGCGGAGTTTTGGATGAGTTCTCCGATCGCATGATTTCGTACTTTGAGCTCATGCGATCCCAGGTCCCAAAATCGGGACCTGGGGCACCCGCAATTGGTACAAGAACAAGCGGTAAGAGACGAAAGATCAAGCGGGAGAAATAGGGATCATGGCAACGAAGACTGTAGCCTTTGAAATCAAACGTCAGGCTAACCCCGATGCGCCGGCGGTTTGGGAGAAGTTTGAACTGGAGTGGCGGCCGGGGATGAACGTGGTGTCGGCGATGATGGAGATTGCCGCCAATCCGGTGACGGCCGATGGGCGCCAGACGACTCCTGTTACTTACGACTCGAATTGCCTGGAAGAGATTTGCGGGTCGTGCGCGATGCGGATCAACGGCAAGGCGCGGATGGCTTGTTCGGCGCTGATCGACAACCTGGAGCAGCCGATTCGCCTGGAGCCGCTTTCGAAGTTTCCGCTGGTGCGGGATCTGCAGGTGGACCGGTCGGTACTGTTCGAGAACCTGAAGGCCGTGAAGGCGTGGGTGCCGGTGGATGGTACGTACGATCTGGGCTCGGGGCCGCGCGTGTTTCCGCAGCAGCAGGAGGTCAATTATCCGCTATCGAACTGCATTTCATGCACGTGCTGCATGGAGGTTTGCCCGCAATTCAATGAGGAGACGGGGTTCGTCGGCGCGGCTACGATTGCGCAGGTGAAGCTGTTCAACAATCATCCGACCGGCGCGGTGCTGAAGGAAGAGCGTCTGCGGGCGCTGGCGGGGGACGGCGGGATTCAGGAGTGCGGGTTTGCGCAGAACTGCGTGGAGGCTTGCCCGAAGCAGATTCCGCTGACGAAGGCTATCTCGGACGTAGGCCGCGACGTGCTGGTGCAGAAGGCCAAGGACTGGCTGCGCGGGTAGCGGGGCGACACGATTACGCCGCAGGCCGTAACCACTCGGCTACAGCTTGTGGATTCTTGTCGATCACCATCAGATAGGCGCGCGCGGGGGCGTCGGGATTCTTCCGGCACTGCTCCCAATCGCGCAGCGTGCCGACGGGAATCCGATAGGTGGCGGCAAACTCTTCTTGAGTGAGCGCGAGACGCTCGCGGAGCCTTTTGACATTCACCAAACGGTGCAAACCCAGCTTCGCCAGTTCATCGTCGCTGCCGAGAGGTATCGGCTGCGCATCCGGATCGGCGAGGGCTGCGGCATGAACCTGTTCATTGGTAAGTGCGTCCACTGCGGCCCAATCCGTGTCGGTTTCGCGGTAAGGGTCGCCAGGTTCATGGTTGAGCGAAATCATATTGTTCGATTTCATCTTCCTCTGCCTTTCTCACGGATATGATTCGTGTCAAGGTTTCATCGCGTTCGGTCGAAACCACAAAAAGGAGTCGATTCTCATTCAGCCCCAAGGTAAGAATGCGTTCTTCTCCATAATCGAACCGGTCATCGATCCACGAAATGCTACGTGGGTCATCAAGCGCAGGAACTCCTTCTTCAAGGGACAAACCATGCTTGCGACGGTTCAGGGCATCCTTTTCTGGATCCCACTCATACCGCATGAAGGTAGAGTACGGCTAGGCCGTAGTCGTTGTCAATTGTAAAGAAAGGTGCAGGGGCTATGCGGGGAGGCATGACCCCTTGTGTCGGCTAAAGCGTCTTGTTGTCGACGGTGGCGAGGGTTGTGTCGGCGGCGGCGCGGCTCCAGCCTATGCGGAGGTCCTTCACGTTTTGAAGGACGAAGGCGCCGTCGGTGGTGCGGGGCGCGGTGATGGCGAAGAAGTCGGCGCGCTCGACGTCGTTGAGGTAGAAGGCGGGGCGGGCGTCGGGAACGGTGTTGGCGATTTCGACGTGACTCATTTCGAGGTTGCGCATGTGGCGCAGAAAGAAGCCCGAGGAGGGCGTTGTGCCGAAGCGGCCGGGATCAGGATAGTTGTCTTGCTGCTCGGTGGGGTGGGACTTGGCATCTTCAGCGGCGCCTCCGCCTGCGGACTCAAAATAGATGTTCGAGAGTTTCACATCTTCGATGGCATAGCCGGGAATGCCGGTGAGGATGGAGGCCTGGTTTTTTGTTGCGTTAAAGCAATCGAGATTGCCGATGAGAATCCGTTTCATTGTGCCGACTTTGGTGGTCTCCCTGGGGCCGCGCAAACGCGAACCGAGGCGCATGAAAAGCGGCCCGGTGTACATGTCGCGCATGGTGGAGTTGGTGATGGCGATGTCTTCAAGCAGGGCACCATCGACGGACTCGAGGGCGTATCCTTGGCAGCCTTCCATGATGCAGTTGGAGATGGTGATATTGATGAAGCCGCCGTTGGATTCGGTTCCACACTTGATGCGGCCGTTGTGGGACAGGCGTGCATCGGGCGCAAATTTCTTGAAGGTGCCGTCGAGCACGGAGCCTAATTCGTAGTAGCCGCTGACCCAGCAACTGTCGATGGTGAGATTGCGGGTTGCGCGAGGGTAACCAAGAGCATAGCTGGACTTGGGGCAGATGCCGTCGTCCCAGGGCGAGTTGACGGTGCAATTGGAGACGCGCACGTTCTGGCAGCAATCGATGTCGATGCCGTCGCGGTCGGTGTCGATTTTGAGGTTGTCGATAGTGAGGTTGTCGACGCCGGTGAGCAGGAGGCCGAAATGGCCGCCTTTGAGGATGGAGAAGTCGCGAAAGACGACGTTGCGGCAGTTCTTGAGGGCAATGGCCTTGTTGCCGACGCCGGGCTGCTCGGCGACGTAGATGGGGTAGTTGCCGCGGGCCGCTCGGTTGGCTCCGAAGCTGAGGCCTTTTCCAAAGATAAGACCGGCGCCGGTGATGCCGAGGTCGTGAAGGTCTTGGCCCCAGAGCAGGGAATTGTGCCAGTGATTGTGGCCGTAGTCCTGATAGACGTCCCACTCAGAATTGGGTTCGGCGGCATCGTAGACGCCACCGTTATAGCCGGTGGTTTGGCCGGGGAGGGGGGACCCGGCGGCGACGATGGCGCTGCCTTCCTCAAGGTGCAGGCGCACGTGGCTGCGGAGATGGATTGAGAAGCAAAGATACATTCCGGGAGGAAAGAGGACTACGCCGCCGCCCGTGGCTGCCGCGGCATCAATAGCGTTGTTGACGGCGGTGGTGTCGAGCGTTTTTCCGTCGCCGGCTGCGCCGTAGTTGCGGACATTGAAGAGGCCGTCCGATTGGAATGGCTTTTCCTTGGTTGCGGCTTGGGAGATGGAGGGGATGGCGGCCGCGGCGACGCCGAGGCTGCCGGTACGCAAAAAGTCGCGGCGAAGGGAATTGAATGTGTTCATGAACGAATCCTCCGGATTTGGGTAATTGGGCGGAAAGGGGCAGCTTGCAAGGGCTATTGGTTCCTGCATAAATAATGTTCTTGCGCCGTCCCTGCGGGACTCCGTAATGAACTTGTGGAATCCCTTTTCCCCACGCTGAAGCGCGGGGCTAACAAACTCTGCGCCTCCGGCGCGTTTGCCCGGACAGTACTTAGGCAGTCCTCAATAAAGCCCACGTCTTTCTTCGCAACTTCCGGCACGACTGAAGTCGTGCCCTGACACTTATCCCGGCCCAAAAGAGTCTTTCCTCAACCTCGAAAGCCTACGTCATTCTTCGTGACTTTCGTTATGACTGAAGCCATGCCCCGATACGAGGCATCTTGTTATTCTCGGCTGGCCATAGATCAATCGAGGCAGATCAATCGAGGTGGAAGACTTCTTCGAGCGGGAACATATTATCATCCGCGGCGCGGTCGCCGTTGGACTCGAAGAAGGGTGTCATCTCCGCTTGCCAGCGGGCATTGACGGGGTGGTTTTTCATCTCCGCACAGGCTTTCTGGAAGTCGGTGGTTTCCAGATAGCCGACGAGGAGTCCGTCGGGCGCTAGAAAGAGGGAGTAGTTTCGCCAACCGGTTTCTCTTAGAGCTTCCAGCATCTCGGGCCAAACCTGGGCGTGGCGGATCTTGTACTCCGCCAGTTTTTCAGGGCGGACTTTGAGCAGGAAACAGATTCGCATTTCATCCTTTTCGCATTTAAAACGTTTTCATTCGCGCAGACCGGGTAATGCTAGCACCTACCGTCCGCAGGGGACAAACAGGACGCGATTCCGGCGACATGGTGTTAGCGGGCGACCAGGGAGGTGAATGGCGGCACGTAGGCCATGAGGTACACGACGACTCCTACGAGGGCGGCCAGCGCCACGCTGTGGAGGAAAACGTAACGGAGGATGGTTCCCTCCTGGCCGTAGGCTCGGGTGGCGGTGCTGGCGACCACGATGCTGGGCGCGGCGATCATTTTGCCCATGACGCCGCCGGCGGAGTTGGCCGAGGCCATCAGAACCGGGGAGACGCCGATTTGGCGGGCGGTCATGACCTGCAGGCTGCCGAAGAGCACGTTGGACGAGGTGTCGGAACCAGTGCTGGCCACGCCCAGCCAGCCGATCAGCGAGCCGAAGAAGGGATAGAGCGAACCGGTTCGGGCGAAGGCGAGGCCGAGAGTTGCGTCGAGACCGCAGAAACGGGTGACGTAGCCGATGGCCATCATGGCGGCGATGGTGATTACTGCGAAACGGATGTTGAAGAGGGTGCGGAAGAAGCACTTGAAGAGCGTGACTGGGCCGAGGCCCATCAAGAGTCCGGCAATGATGGCGGCTACAAGGATTCCTGTGCCGGTGGCGGTGAGCCAGTTAAGAGTAAAGACCGCGGGCTCGGCGGTGGGCTTGGCGACGACGGGAGGCATGCGCTGGATGAAGTTGTGCAACCCGGCAACATTGAATCTGAGCGTCGATGCCGTATCCAGCAAGTGCGAGAGCTGAGGGATTCCCCACACAAAGACAACCGCGCTGAGCACCAGCCAGGGCATCCAGGCTTTGAAGACTTTGGCGGTGCTGTGATCGAAGCGCTTGCGCTGGTGGCCGGTGATGTCCTGGTTGAGGGCGTTGAGGACTCGTTTGGGCTTCCAAAAGCGGAGGAAAACAACGAGGGCGAAGATTGTGGAAGTGGAAGCTACGATGGCTACAAGGGTGAGACCGAAGAAAGTGGCCATGAGCAACTGCGCAGTTGCAAAGGTGAGGCTGGCGACGAGAATAGCCGGCCATACTTCAAGCATGGCGCGAAAGCCGGCGTAAACCCAGACGACCCAGAAGGGAACGATGAGGCAGAACAGGACCAGGATGACGGAGATGGTCTTTGAGAGGAGCAGGAGATCGAGGCCGGTGACGCCATGCAGCGCGACGATGGGAATTCCAAGGCCGCCGAAGGCTACGGGAGCCGTGTTGGCGAGCAGGGAGAGCCCGGCGGCTTGGAGAGGGCGGAAACCAAGGCTGATGAGGATGGCTCCGCAAACCGCGACGGGGGTGCCGAAGCCCGAGGTACCTTCAAAGAATGCGCCCAGGGCGAAGGCGATGAGGAGCAGTTGCAGGCGGCTGTCGTCGGTGATGTTGGTGAGGCTCTCCTGCAGCGTGACGAAGGCGCCGGTTTTGACGGTGAGGTCGTAGAGGAAGATGACAGGCAGAATGACCCAGCAGATGGGAAAGAGTCCGTACCCTGCGCCATAGGTGGCCGCGGTGAGCCCCAGGCGGAGGGGCATGTGAAAGGCGAGCATGGCGACGGCAAGGGCAGTGAGAAGGCCAGCGCAGGCGGCGAAGTGGGCTTTGATGCGCAGAACGGCCATGGCGCCCAACAGCACAACGATGGGCAGCGCCGCAAAGGTGGTGGAGATCCACCAGTGGCCCATGGGGTCGTATCCCTGAGACCAGAGTCCAGCGGATGGATTGGTCTTGAAGAGATGGATTGCGGCGATGGCGGCAACCAGAATCCCTGCGATGAAGATGACGATCGAAGAGCCAGTGACAGACTTGCCCGCGGACTGGGGCGCCGCGGGGCTGGATGAAGAAGGATTCGATCCCATAAGACCTCTGAGGGGCAGTTTGCCAGCTTATTTCCAATTGGGCGTTGGCTGAACGGCGAGTTGAATGCCGCAAACAGTGTACATAGGAAGGTCAAGGATCGAAGTGCGGCACGGAAATACGGGCGGTCGTAAATTTGGATGCGGGCGTTTCAGGGCGGCTGGTTTGGCGAGTAGACAGGGGCTTGGGAAGAGGTGGAAGGAACGCCGAATGTGATAGCCTGCAGGGGCAGGCAATCGTGAATGATACAACTGACAAACGTTACCAAGAGCTATGGAACAGGTGGAACTGTTCTGGCCTTGAACAACCTCACATTGCAGATTGGTACCGCGGAGCGGGTGGCCGTAATGGGGCCATCGGGCTCAGGGAAGTCCACTCTTCTGAACCTGGTTTGCGGCCTCGATGAGCCAACGTCCGGTTCGGTGAAAGTGGAGGGAGTGGAACTTTCCGGGCTCACCGACGACGCGCGCACCCGGCTGCGCCGCGAAAAGATCGGGATGATTTTCCAGACGTTCAATCTGCTGACGACGTTGACGGCACTGGAAAACGTCGCGCTGCCGCTGCGGCTGCAGGGTCTCTCGAAGAAGGAGGCTGAAGGCCGCGCGAGATCGATGCTGGCTCGAGTAGGACTGGCGGATAGAGCAGCTCATCGGCCCGATGAACTCTCAGGCGGCGAGCGTCAACGAGTGGCGATTGCGAGGGCGCTGATCTTTCGTCCGCCGCTGCTGCTGGGCGATGAACCGACGGGGAATCTCGACTCCGCGACGGGCGAAGAGATACTTCGCTTGCTCGACGATCTTCAACAGGAGTACCAGAGCACGCTACTGATGGTGACCCATAACGCGCAGGCGGCGGAGTTCTGCAATCGAATTGTTACCCTGCATGACGGCAAGATCGTAGAAGACGTGGCCTGCGGTCGCGGACCAGCCAGAGATAAAGCATGATTGGCGCGCTGTGGCAAGTGGCGTCGCGCCAGTGGCGCACACACCGGCTTCGGGTTGCGATGACAACCCTGGGCATTGCTCTCGGCGTGGCTGTATTTTTCGCGATCCGCACGGCGAACGCGGCGCTGCTGGATTCGCTGACGCTGACCGTCGAGCGGCTGGCGGGCAAATCCACACTTGAAGTTTCTGCCGGCGAGGCCGGCTTCCCTGAAGAAGCGCTCGACACCGTGCGGGCCACGCCTGGAGTGCAACTGGCCGAGCCTGTGATTGAAACGATCGTGCATACGGCTTTCCAGGATGAAGGAAATCTGCTGATCCTGGGCGTGGATACGACCGGGGACCAGCAGTTGCGGCAATATGAATTCGACAAGTCGCAAACCGAGATCGCCGATCCGCTGACGTATCTTGCGGAGCCGAATTCGATTCTGCTTTCGCGGGCGTTTGCCGAGCGGCATGGGTTGAAGATCGGCGATCATTTTCCGATTTTCACGTCGCACGGGAAAAAGGAATTTGCCGTGGAAGGAATCTTCAAGCCGACGGGCGTTGGAGAGGTTTTCGGCGGCAATATCGCGGTGATGGATATTTATTCCGCGCAGGTTGTCTTCAATCGGGGGCATAACTTCGATCGCATCGACCTGACGAACTCGCCCTCGGTTTCAGTGAATGAATTGCAGCAGCGGTTGAAGGCGCGTTTGCCGGCGGGCATTGAAGTGGCACGGCCGGAGATGAAGGGACAGGAACTGGAAAACGCGGTGACCGCGATGCGGCTGGGCATGACGATCACCAGCTTTATCGCGTTGCTGGTGGGCGTATACATCATCTTCAACTCGTTCACGATTGCGGTGAATCAGCGGTGGAAGGAGATCGGGATTCTGCGCGCCGTCGGGGTGGAGCGGGGAAACATCAACGCGATGTTTCTGGGCGAAGCGCTGCTGATGGGCGTGATCGGCTCGGGCGCGGGGATTGTTCTTGGATATTTTGTAGCGGCCGCGGCAAACAGGGCGATGGGATCGATTGCAGCTTCGGTTTATGGAATTGTCACGATCGCGGTTGCGCCGAGACTCCATCCCGACCTGATTCTGACTGCTTTTGCGCTGGGCATGGCGGCCTCGCTGGGCGGAGCATGGATGCCAGCGCGGGCCGCGTCGTATCTCAATCCGATTTTGGCGCTGCATAATATTGAATCGCGGCAGAAAGAGTCGGCGCTTGGCTGGGGGCGCGTCGCGCTGGGCGCAACGGTGCTTTTGATCAGTATGCTGCTGATTCAGTTTTCTCCTTTCGGCGTGGGGATGGAGTTCCAGTTCTCGTATGCCGCATTGCAGTTGCTTGGCCTGACCATGCTGCTGCCACTGATGGTGCATTGGTCGGCGCGCGCCATTCGACCAGTGATGGATCGGGCGGGAGGGTCGGAAGGCGCGCTGGCGGTGGACGCGATGATCCAATCGCCGCGGCGCAGCGCGGCCACGGTGGGGGCGCTGATGGTGGGGCTGATGTTTGTGTACTCGACGGCCGCTTACATTCAGAGCTACAAGAACATGATCAATCGCTGGACTGACCAGATGCTGAATGCCGACCTGATGGTGTCGACATCGTCGCTGTTGCGGTCTACGTCTTACCATTTCAGCGAGGACCTGGGCAAGCGGATTGCCACGCTGCCGGAAGTGAAGCATGTGCAGGATGTGCGGTTCACGATTGTTCCTTATCATGGCGACACGGCTGCGATATGCGCGATTGAGATGGACACGTTTCTGGTGCGCTCAGAGAATGCGATTTTGAACGGTAACAAGAAGACGGCGGAGGCGCTGCTGCCGAGCGGCGCGGGCGTGCTGGTGTCAAAGAATTTTGCCGCGCGCTGGAGATTGAAGGCCGGGAACCAGGTGCATCTCGACACGCCAACGGGGCCGCTGGATTTGCCGATTGTAGGCATGGTGGAGGATTACCGGTCAGATAAAGGGACGATCTTTATGGAGCGCAAGGTCTACAAGCGCTATTGGAATGACGACGCGGTGGACTTTCTGGACATCATGCTAAAGCCGGGACAAAACGCAATCGCGGTGAAACACGAGATCGAGCAGATGACGGCGGGATCGGAACATGCGCTGGTCTACACCAACGTGGAGTTCAGGACCTGGATTGGGTCGCTGGTGGACAAGTTTTTCATGTTGAATTACATGCAGCTTGTGGTTGCGGTGATTGTGGCGGTGGTGGGGATTGCGAATACGCTGATCATCTCGGTAGCGGAACGGCGGCGGGAGTTCGGCATTATCCGGGCGATTGGCGGCTATCAGAGGCAGATTCGCAAGATGGTGCTGCTGGAGGCTTTTTCGATTTCCGTGGTGGGCGTGCTTGTGGGCGCGGTGGCGGCGCTGTTCAACATACAATTTCTTTCACGCACGGTATCGACGGTGCTGGCCGGCTACGATGTGCCGTTCATTTTTCCGTGGCTGCTGGTTCTGGAGACGTTTCCGGCCGTGGTTGCGGTGTCGCTGCTGGCCGGGTGGATTCCCGCGCGCCATGCGATGAAGGCNNATACAACTCCGGATGCGCAGAAGGTGATGGAGGATGTGTACCGGCAGGACACCAATCACGACATCGTGATGAAGGCGAGTTTCCTGGTGTTCGATGCGCAGGGACACAGCGTGAAGAAGGAGTTTATATTTCGGCGGATCGGTTCGGCGGGAGACAGCAAGATGGAGGTTGTTTTTACGGCGCCGAAGGAGATTCGCGGGGTTGCGCTGCTCGAAGTGAATCAGCCGGGGCTGCAGGAGCTTCAGTACATTTATACGCCGGCGACGGATCGGGTTCGCGGCGTGGTTGCGCAGGAGCGGTCGGCGCGGTTCATTGGGACGGATTTTACATTTGAAGATATTGGGGAGCGGGGGCTTGGCGATTTCGCTTATCGCACGATCGGCGACAGCGAAACCGTGGATGGGCACAAGACTTACAAGATTGAAGCGACGCCGGTGGATGGATCGCGCTCGCAGTATAAATATGTTTATTACTGGGTGGCGCAGGATGTTCCGGTGATTCTGTTTGCGGAGATGTACGACGCGCAAGGGCAGAAGGTGCGGGTGCTTCACGCTACGGACTTGAAGCGGGAGAGCGGCGTGTGGGGCGCGCGGCACACGGAGATGCGCACGGTGCAGGATGGGACGCGGACGGTCTTGACGATTGATTCGGTGAAGTTCAATACGAAGCCGGATGAGAAACTGTTTACGCCGCAGGGGCTGGCGGAGGCGCTTGGGGTTGGTAAGTAGGGGCGCGGAGATTTCCTCGGGGCTGAGGTACGCTCTTTCAAAGATGGAGCTTTGGAATTTGCTTGGCGAGCTGGCCTCCGCTTCGCGGAGATGGCGAGTTGGCAAGTTAGCGGGTGGTGCTGGACATTGTGGTTTCCGCGCTTTGCGGGGTGGCTGGGCCGTTGACGATTTCGGCGGAAAAGCGTTCCTGGAGTTCGCGGCGGAGGAGCTTGCCGGTGTTGTTGTGGGGCAGGCCGCCGGGCTCTAGAATCCAGATGCGGCGCGGGGCTTTGTAGGGGGCGAGGCGCTGGTGGCACCATTCAATCAGGTCAGCTTCGGTTGCCGAGGAGCCCGCGTGGAGTTCGACCGCGGCGGCGGGGAATTCGCCCTTTTCCTTGTGGGGCAGGCCGAATGCGGCTGCGCGGGCTACGGCCGGATGAGCGACGATGGCCTCTTCCAGCTCGCGGGCGTAGACCGAGTAACCGCCGGACTTGATGACGTCCTTGATGCGGCCTACGAGGCGGATCATGCCGAGGCGATTGCGCGTGGCCAGATCGCCGGTGCGGAGCCAGCCGTCGGCGGTAAGCAGATCCTGGCCGTTTGCCTTGTCCTTCCAATAATGCGGAGAGAGACCGCGGCGGCGAATCTGGCACTCGCCGGTTATGCCGGCCCTGACTGGGTTGCCGTTTTCGTCGGCCACGCGGATTTTGAATGGCGGTACGGGGAAACACAGGCCGCCCGAGCCGGGCAAAAGCGATGTCTCAATGCCCATCATGGCAAGGCCTCCGAGCTCGACCATGCCATAGCCGTTGATGAGCACGGGCGGAATGCGGCGGCCACCGGGCAGGCGGATCAAAGCTCCGAATTGGCGGAGGCGCTGGCGGACTTCAGAGGGCAGGTTGTCGCTGGCCGAGAGCCATAGGCGCACGGTCGCGAGGCGGGCGGGATCGGGATTGCTGTTGACGAGGCGGGCAAACATGGCGGGCACGCCGACGACCGAAGTGACGCCGTAGCGCTCGATGACTTCGAGCGCGGGCTCAACGTCGAATCGATTAAGGAAACAGCCGCGAATGCCGGCCATGAGGCCGTAGAGCGCAATGCTTATGGCCATGATGTGCGACCAGGGCAACGCGACTAGAGCCAGGTCCTTGTGGGAGAGAAATAATCTAGACAACGCAGTAGACGCACGCCCGCCGAGCAGAGCGCGGCTGGAAAGGGCGGCGCCTTTCGGAAAGCCGCTGGTGCCGGAGGTGTGGAATACGGCGATAGTGGCGGCAGGATCGATGGCGGTGGGCGGAAACGAGGATTCAGTTTCAGAGCCACGGTTGGGCGCGCGCAGGAAACCATCGAGGGTTTCAGATTCATTGTCCGATTGGATCCAGGTGCGCACTTGCAGGGCATCGCGGGAGCCGATGCTGTGTTCAAAGACGGATTTGTCGGTGATTAGAATGCTGGTGCCGCTGGTGGCGAGGATGCGGCGCACTTCAGTGAGCGAAAGCATGGGGTTGAGAGGAACGGCGATGCCCCCGGCGCGGATGATGGCCAGAAACCAGTGAAAGCAGCGGCGGTCGTTGGTGCGGTAGATGGCGACAGGCTGGCCAGGCTGGAGGGCGACGGCGCGGCGGAGAAATGCGTCCATGGCGCAGACTTCGGCGTGGAACTCGGCGAGATGAAATGGAACGCCCTCTTCGATGGAGACCTGGCTGTCGCCGTCGCGGCGGAGCAATTCGTCGAGAAGATTGGCGACTGTGACGCTGCGGTCGCGGGAGAGTTGAATGGAGCGGAGGATGTTCATTGGACGGAGAGTGGCTTGCGGCCCCATTCACTGGCGACACAGTAGTTGAAGAGACGGTCGAGATAGTCGAGCACATGCGGAGGGCGCACTCCGGCGGGTTCAAGCAGTCGGTCGGCGTTGGTGGTGTCAAACTGCATGCGCATGGTGAAGTAGTCCCGATAGGCGCGGCCGTCGCGGAGCACGCGGCGCTTGCGCCCCCATAAGGCCATAAAGAGAATTGGACGCACAAAAGCGAAAAACAGCTTGGGATCGACGTAGCGGGGCTGAGGGGCGTGGAAGAACTCCATGGCGCGGTCGGCGATTTGCTGGATGGTGGCGCTGCCTTGGGGTCCGGCGCAGAGGTGAAGCGTGCCGCCGAGGGCGGCGGGGTCGAAGGCGATGCGGGCGACGGAGGCGGCGACGAAATCGACTGGCACAATGTCGAGGACGGCGTCGGGATAGCCGGGTACGGTGCGCCACAAGCCGCGCGCGTAAATTTTGAGGGGCCAATACATCATCTTGAAGCTGGAGGTGACGCCGGTTTGGGAGTCGCCGACGATGATGCTGGGGCGGAGGATGACGCCGGGCAGGGAATCGAGGCGCGAACGGACCAGGGCTTCGGCTTCGGCTTTGGTCTGCTCGTAGGTGTTGCGGTAGCCCTGGCCGATGGCGAGTTCGTCTTCGCGGATCAGGCCGGAGCGTTCTCCGGCAACGTAGGCGGTGCCGACGTAAGCGAAACTGCGCAGGCGCGGCGCGGCGGCGGCAAAGTCGAGGACGCGGCGGGTTCCTTCGACGTTGATGCGGCGGGCTTCTTCGAGGGAGTGATCGAAACGGACGGTGGCGGCGGAATGAATGACGCGGGTGGTTTCGGCGGTTAGACGCTCAAAAGCGGCGGCATCGAGGCCGCAGTTGGGGTGGCCTACGTCTCCAGAGTAGACCTGGACGCGGGAACGCTCGGATGGGGGCACGAACAGGTCGGCGCGCAGCCGGCCGGATTGGCCGGGCTTGTCGCGGATGAGTAACGCCAGCGTGGCTTGCGGATTGCGGTCGAGCAATTCGCGCACCAGGCGCACACCGAGAAAGCCGGTTGCGCCGGTGACGAGGATCAGTTCATCGTTCATCATTCAGGGACGGACCTCAGTTGGCGGATAACTCGAGGGCCGGCAGGCAATCAGCATTGGGTACCCGGGCGACGAGAAGGTATATGGGACATTATAGCCGGGGAGCGGAGCGAATTTTAAAGGCGCGCGGTGAATGGGGATCGGGTGAGAGGAGGCGAGGTTTTGGAACAAAGGCAGCGAGTCAGCGAAGAAGCTCCTCGCGAAGGAGCTTCTTCTGTCAGCCAAAGAGAAACAAAGTTGCCGTTGAGCCAGAATTATCAGTGATTCGCGTGAAAGTGCGCGTAGATTGTTGTAATAAATTCAGCAAGTTAGCGTCCGCTTCGCGGACATGGCGAGTTGGCGAGTTGGCGGCGGCATTGGCAGGCAGAAGTTTCATCTCGCGCGGGACGGCAACGCCGGTGGGGGACTAGAAGGAAAGATTCATCTGGAAGATGATGGCGCGGTTACCGGGGGTGGGGTTCTGAAACGCGCCGCCGGCGAGGGATTGCGACTTGCCGAAGATGGGGGAGATGAGGACGCCGTTGGGCGGGGCGAGATTGACGATGTTGAGGACGTTGGATGCTCCGGCGACCAGGGTGAGGGTATAGCGGCGCGGGGCGCCTGCGTTGAGCTTGATGGCGGCTCCGCCGCTACTTAGGCCGCGGTCGCTGACATCGTCACCACCGGAGAAGGTATCGCCGCCGGACTCGGTCTGCATTCTTGGACCAATGCCAAAGGTCTTGCTGACGCGGGCATCGAGGAGGGCGTTTGCCGGTCCCAGGCCGACGCCGAAGGGAACGATGCGCTCACCCTTGCCGGAGGGATTAGTGTCGAGGCAGCCATAGCGCGTGGAAACGACGCCGGGAGCACCGCAGACTCCGTACGCAGGGCGGGAGTTGAACTGATTGTTGCCGGTGAGGTCGTAGCCGGTGGTCAGGTTGTAAGGAGTTCCCGCTTGTGCGGTGAGCAAGGATGAAAAGACAAAGCCCCAGGGCGCCGTGTAGCTGTTCATCAATGTGACGCGGTGGCGGACGCCGAAGGTGGCGCGGCCAAAGTCGAGGCCCGGGTTCTGAGCGACGGAGGGGAACGAATAGACACCATCGGTATCGCTTTTGGCGATGTTGAAGGTGTAAGCGCCGTTGAGGACGAATCGCCGGGTTTGCACGCTGCTGGTGAAGACGATCTGGTGTTGCTTGAAGACGCCGCCGGATTGGAACTGGTAGTTGTAAGCCGTGGGCGTTGCGCCGGTGACGGTGTAGGTGGCGGGGTTGAAGGCGGGCGCGGTTACGTTGTTCGACATGTATTGATGCACGCCCTGAGTGAAGAGATAGGTGATGTTCGCCGTCCACTTGCTGGTGAGTTGCTGGTCGACTCCTGCTCCGGCCTGCATGTTGAGGGCCGTTTTAAAGTGCTGGTCGATGGTGTGGTAGGAGGGGACGGTCACCGGGGTTGAGCTGGACGGGTTCGTGACCACGTAGCTCTGCTGATTGATTTGATTGTCGTGGAGGGTCTGGATAATATAGGGTGCGCCGCCGAAGGCACTGAAGGAGGAGGGCACGGTAAAGGGATCGTAGAACCAGCCGTAGCCGGCGCGAATAACGGTTCTTGCCGGGGAACTGCTGGGGCGGCCGGGGCTCCAGGCCAAGGCCAGGCGCGGCGCCCAGTTGTTATGGTCGTGGATCCAGTTCTGGTCCTCGTAACGAACGCCAAGGCCGAGCATGAAGTTCGGCTTGATCCGCCAATCGTCCTGGAAGAACGCCGCGCCATCGAGGACCAGCGTGCGAGCAACAGGATTATTAATGACTGTGGCGGAGTACTGGGTTGGCTGGCTTGCCTGGTAGGCAGCGACAGAACTGAAGACGTAGGTTCCGTTGCTGCCGGCCGTGGACAAGTTGGTGTCAAGATTGGCGCGGGCGCGGATGCCGAAGCGAAGGGTGTGATTGCCTGCAGTCGCGGTGGCATAGTCCTGAAGCTCGAAGACCTCGAGGTGGTCCTGAAGTACGCCGGCGTTGTTGCCTCCGTCCATGAAGGCGCCGGAGACGACGATGGTGGGCAAAAGGGAGCTGGGCGTCTGATTGGTGCGGGCGTGGCGCCATTCGAGATGCAGCTCGTTGAGCAGACGCGGGCCGACGACGAAGGTGTCGCCGAACTGGAAGGTGTTTTCTTCGTCTTTGACGCTCATGGCCTGCTGAGGCAGATTGAGCGCACCGACGCCAGCCCCGGATTCGGACGACTTGTAGAAGTAATCACGGAAGGTGAGCATGTGCTTGCCGACCTGCACATCGAAGCGCGGGTTCAGCACCGTCACGCTGGAGGGATCGGGGACCGCCTGCTTGATGCTCGCCGTCGTGTCTTGGGGGTTGACGGCATCGACGATGTTCTGGCTCTGCTTTTTGACATAGACGCCGCTGAAGAAGAAGGAAGCGTTCTTTCCGAGCGGGCCGGAGACAAATCCGGAGTAGGAGTAGAGATCGTAGTCCGGCTGCTGGGAGAGCAGGGGGTTTGGCGAGTTGGTTGCGGAGGTGTTGCCGTAGCCCGCCAGACTGCCATGCAATTTTTCAGAGCCGGGCTTGGTGATGACCTCGATGCGGCCGTATCCGATGCGGTCGAACTCGGAGGAGAAGGGGTTCTGATTTACGCGAATTTCGAGGATGGAAGACTTGGGGGGAAGCTGGCCACCGGCGAATCCATCGATATAGATTTCGCCGCCATTGGGTCCGGCGGCGGCACCGGCTAACTGCTGGAGCTCCGCTTGCAGCTCGTCCGGATTGTCGGAAAGGGCATTGAGGTCGGCGCCTTTGAAGACCAGCGAGCTGGAGTTTTGATCGGGGTTGACGCCGACCTTGTTGGCCTGGGCCGTGACGGTGACGACCTCACGGTCGGCCGCGATTTCCAGGGGTAGATTCAATTCCTTTACATGCCCGGCAGCCAGAGAGATGCCTTCAAGTGTGAGGGGCGCGAAGCCCTTGGCGTAGACCTTGATGGTATAGGTGCGCGGGGCTTCGGTTTGAATCGTGTATCGTCCTTCGGCGCTGGATTGGGTCTGCTTAACCTCGCTGCGATGAAGGAGCTTGATTTGCGCTTTTGGGACAACCGCTCCGCTGGGATCGACGACTTCGCCACGCAGTACTCCCATTTGCGCAGCGGCCGGCCGAGGGAGAGCCGGCAGCAGGAGCGACAAAGGAATAAGGACGAATAGTCTCAGCTTGAAGGTCATGACCTCTTTTCGCGAGCGGAAAGTTATTCCTGCTTAGAAGATACCCTTGAGTAGAAAAAACTTGTCAATCACTTCTGCACATAAGACGGGCTTGTGCCATATGGGTTAACAGTGATCATCCGCTGCGTCTACTCCCCAGGACAAGCGCCTATCGGGAGGTTTTCGATGGGATGAATTAGAGGTTGGCGGCGATTGCAGATTTGGAGGAAAGGTAGCAAGTTGTGGCAGGGCTCAAGGGCTTGTTCAGGTGATCCAGCGTATGTCTGATTTTTACAGGACTTAGCGATTTAGCAAGATTACTAATGGGTCAGGCGCGCCGAGCACCAGGCCTAAATACGGCTGTCCAAAATACGCTTGATAACAGTCAGTACAGGCGTACCAAGAGCCATGGCAGCAAGCTTCGGAAAGCCCAGTTTGGCTAAGTGGAAGCACACCACAAGTGAGGCCAGATAGGTTATTGTGCCCAGCACTAGACCTGCCAGCGCGTGTACGGCCTGCTGCCATTTGATAGCAGACTGTGCATGCATCAAGGCTAGGGCCTTGGTGTCAGAGAGCGCCAGGAATTGAGTTGGGGTCAAACCCAGGAAAGCTTGCTCAGTGTCTTTCGCTTTCGGCATGGAAATTATCCGACCATACAGCTTTCGTTCGATAGGTCTGGAGCGTCAACTCTCACACGTTCCATCGCGGCTTCGTCAAGCGCGCGCTGGAGTATGACTTTCAGAGCAGCGATTTCCTCCCGATTTATCGAATAACCCGGAGGCGCCGTAACCACAAGAAGAGGTTGGCCAGCCGGTTCGGGCTGAAACATCCTGGTGGGGCTCCCGGGCGGACGAAGATCACCGAACATTCCCTCACCTGTGAGTCCGTCAACGAACGATGTCCAGAAATGCTTGGCGGCCATAGCAATCTCCTTCCCCATTAGACGCCGGAACACAGGTCAAAGCAACACCTACCTGGGCCGCCGGGCCAGCTTCGTTCTCAGTTCCTTCTTGAACTCGGGGACATCCACCGGCTTGGCCTTCCGCAGCACCGGGAAGACTTGGTCGATGTGGTTAGTCCGGATATCCGTTATCGTCAGGCGGTGCTTAACGGCCGCTACCAGCAGCATACCGTGACGATCGCGCAGACTTGAGGAAATCTCTATAAACATTTGCATGTATTAGGTTTGAATCCGGAGCATGGAAAAAGTGGACGGTGGAAACCCGGGGCGAGGTTAGTCGAAAATTTAGCTGCGATCAGGGTATCCGCAGGGCCCAAGTAGAGCTATTATGTGGCTGGAGAATGGCTATGTCTACCTACGTTTTTCTGTGTCAGGACTGCAACAAGGAGTTTACCCAGACTTTGCACATGGCCGACGTCGAAAAAGGGGGCGTGGCTTGCCCGCATTGCGGCGGCAAAAAGGTCGTCCAGGCGATCGCGGCATTTTCTGCGGTGACCAGGAAGAAAAGCTAAGGGCCTCTTTCGAGGCCCTTTGCAATCTGCGGAAGACGGCCGTTTGCCGGCCGGATCAGGCTAGCTTGTAGGGAGCCCGATAGGGGCGCGACAGGAGTGCGTTCGCCTCGGGGTCGTTGAGGATCTTCTGGTTGGCGACATCCCACTCTAGCTTGCGGCCAACCAGCATGGAGATCAGTCCGAGATGGCCGGGAATCGTGGAGTGATGGGCCGTTTGGACAGGGGCGATAGTGGGCTTGCGCGATTTGACGGAGTCGAGGAAGTTGCGGCGGTGCTCGGCTGACTCGTAGAGCTTGACCTTGCGAAGCTGCTCGGGGAGGGAGTCTGGCTTGATCCAATCCTGATTGGAGGCGTCGAAGGCGCCGCGGTCGACCCAGACCCAACCGTCGGTGCCGATCCATTTTGTTCCCATAGCGATAGAGGGATGACCTCCAGCGATGGTTAAAGAAACGTCGCTCCCATAACCGGTGACTTCCTTGCGGTATTTGCACTCGATGCGGTAAGCGGTGGCGGTATTCCAGAGGGCGTTGGGGGCGGGAAACTCGCCGTGGCCTTCGATCTCGGAGGGGCCGGTGAGGTCGAAGCCGAGACCCCAGTGGGCGATGTCGCCATGATGGCCGATCCAGTCGAGCAACTGGCCGGCGCCGGTGTTGTAATTCCAGCGCCAGTTTTGGTAGACGCGGGTTTCGATGTAAGGCTCCATTTTGGACGGGCCGATCCAGGTTTCATAGTCGAGTTCGGCGGGCGGGTCGCTGACGGCCAGATCCCAGGCCGGGGTTCCGGGGACGACGAGGGAGAGATCGGTGATCTTTTCGGGGAGCGCTGCCAGCTTGGCGAGCAGGGGCGGCGTGGTGTTGGGAAAGTCGTGATGGCCGCCGGGAAGGCCGACTTCAACATGGACGACTTGGCCGATGAGGCCGTTGCGGACGATCTCCGCCGCCTTGTGGAAGTTGGGAACGGACCTCTGCCATGAGCCGGTTTGCCAGATAATGTTGTTCTTCTCGACCGCGCGGACGATGGCCTGCTGTTCGGCGATGGTGCGGGCGAGAGGCTTTTCGCCGTAGATGTCTTTTTTGCGCTCGGCGGCGGTGGTGGCGAGAATGGCATGCCAGTGGTCGGGGACGGCGATCATGACGGCATCGATGTCGTCGCGGGCCATCAGTTCGCGATAGTCGTGGTAGGCCTTGCAGTCGGTGTTGCCGTACTTCTTGTTGACTGTGTCGGCGGCGGCTTGAAGGTGATCCTTGTGGATGTCGCAGGCGGCGACGACCTGGCAGTCGGCCTGCTCGAGAAAGGCTTTGGTGTTCGCGGGGCCCATCATGCCCCAGCCGATGACTCCTATCGTGATGCGGTTCGATGCGGAGGGACGGGCCTGGCTCCAGACGCGGCTGGGTAGAATGGCGGCAGCTCCNNTTCATGGTGGTCTCCGGGTGCTTGGCTTCTACGCGCTGGGTTGGGTCACCTGGCGGTTGCTTGGCGACCTGGAAATCAGCAGAAAGCGATGCGCGGGAAGTCTAGCACGGTGGGTTTGAGGAGAGAAAGAAGCAGGAGCTCAGGCTGCTTGCCAGGGATTGACGAGCTGGATGCCGCAATCCTCAAAGTCGGGGGTGTTGCGAGTGACCAGGGTGGCTCCGTTGGCTTTTGCTATTGCGGCAATCTGAGCGTCGAATTGGTCGATGGGGCGTCCGGTTGCCCTGCGAGCGGCCAGAATGGGTCCGTAGGCGCGGGCCGCCGCGAGGTCGAAGAGGAAAATCTGGTTCAAGAAAAGCGCCGGGACCAGTTGCTCCATTTTCTCCCGAAGGAGCTGTTGGCGCTTGCCGGCGGCCATCAGGTCCACACCGGAAAAGAGCTCGGCAAGGACGACGGTGCAGGTCCAGATTTCACGGCGCGGGATGGAGTGGATCCAGCTAAGGACGGCTGGCTCTGGCGCGGGACGCATTGTCTCCGAGATGACGTTCGTATCGAAGACGATCATTATTCAAATGTTGGAATTGGGCGGTGTGATTTTCGACGCGGAGGAATTTCGAGCTCGACCCCACCCAGCGGGGCAAACAGCTTGTGAATCGCGGTTCCGAAGTCTTCTTCGAGTGGTGGCCTGGCATTAGACTGCACCGTTTCTTTGGCCTGACGGCTCGAGAACTGGCGAGGTGGAATCTCGAGCTCCACGCCTCCGAGTGCGGCGAAGCGGTTATGGATAGCGGTCCCAAGACCCTGCGTGGGCAGCGGGGGTTCGATTGCCGCCAGTTGAGAAAGCAACTCGCGCGCCTCGGCCTCCATGGAACGGCCGTTTAGGGCGGCGCGTACCTGGAGCCTCCGTTTGACTGTTTCGTCGAGATTGCGAATAGTGATCGTCGGCATGGAAATAGTCTAGCATAGGCCTGCTAGCATTGCTAGCAGTGACAGCGTTGCTAGCATGGTCTCGTTTTGCTACAGACGCTTGATAAAGGCCATGGCTTCAGCCAGTTGCGGGAAGCGGGCTTCCTCGGCTTTGAACTCGCGGGAGTGGACGCAACGGCGGACGCCGCGCATACGGACTGGATGCTTGAGGTGGAGCATCTCGTGGTAGAGCAGATATTCGATGGCGTAGCGGGGGCTGGAGGGACGGTCGAAGACGCGGCTGACGACGATGGTGTTGTGGGCGGCGTCGTAGTGGCCGAGGGAACGCCTGGCGTGGTGCTCGCTCCAGGTGAGTTCGGGGCGGCCGAGCAAGCCGCCGAAGAAACGTACGTTGAGCGAGTCGAAGACTTCTTCGAGGTTGTAGAAGCGGCCCTCGGGACCGAAGTAGCGCTTGCTGCCGCGGGCGTGGCGGATGAGCTCGGTCTGACGAGTGACGGCGGCCGAGGAGGCGAATCGCTTATAACGCAGGTTTTGGGTGGGGTCGATGGTTTTTTTGTAGAGCTTGGCCAGGAGGATGTGGGCGATGGCGCGAATCACATTCTCGGGAGCGCCTTCAAGCAGGTCGGAGAGGCTGACGTGAAGCTGTCCTTCGCGCAGACGGATGGTGGTATTGAGCGAGGTAAAGCGGCGGAAGCGCAGGTTAATGGGCGGCATGGGCGCCCTGGGGCGCAGAGCCCGGTACTCCTGCTCAAAGATGGGGACAAAATCGGCGCTGACCACGACAGCTTACAGTTTACAGGCAGAGGACAGAGATGAGGGGTCAGGGGTCAGGGGTCAGGGGTCAGGGATCAGAGACCAGCGATCAGGGCAGATGAGCGAAGGCGCTAACGCTCGATCGGTATTTTTGATGGGGGCAGCCGGGACACCCTGAACCCGGCCCGCCGCTGAATTAGGTCCTGACCCCTGATCCCTGACCCCGGACCCCTGTCTTCACTTCGGCTCGGCGCGGTCCTGGCCGGCTTCGCCGGGGTGCTGCTTGAAGTAGTCGGTCTGCTCCTGAAGCAGGCGCTTTGCCTGGCCGGAGAGATCNNTCGCCGCTCTCGATGGCTTCCTTGCGGGCCAGGCTGAAGGCGGGCTCGCCGGCCAGGGCGCGCAGAATGTTCTGCCAGCCTGGGGTGGCGTCAGCGAGTTTCTGCAAGGATTTGCGGATGTCGGCCTTGCGGTCGGAATACATGTCGAGGTTGTCGCCGAGTTCGTCCATCAGGGCGGTGAAATCCTGCAATGCGTCGTTGAGCCGGTTGGCGCGCGCGTCGGAGACTTTGCGGTTGGTCAGGCTCTTGATGGCGTCGGCGTGTTCGTTGAGGTACTGAGTATAGAGGGCGACGCGGGCGTTGGGATCGATACCGGCTTCGGCGATTTTTTCCACCTGGGCTTCGGTCAGGGGCTCGCGCTTCTGCTTTTGCGCGGGCAAGGGCGCGGCGAAAAGCAGGCAGAGAAAAATCGCGGGAAGGCAGCGCATCGAAGATTTCATGGAGCGCTCTTATTCAAGCACAGTGAGCGCTAAGGGGAAAAGGGTTTGGCTTGAGAAAGGGCTGCGGCGAGGGAGGGCGCGGAGTTTCCGGCGAGGGCGGGAGCGGGTTGAGGGTTATTTGCGAAAGACCTGCAGCATGGCTTCGTTCCGAGCCTGGTTGACGTCGGTAAGGGTCTTCTCGACGAGCGGGCGGTCTTCAAAGCTGCTGCCGTGCAGCATTTCTTTCAAGCGGAAGGCGGTGTGACTGAGAAGGATCTCGGCGTTCTTGAGGCGCTTGTCGTTGTCGGCCATGGAGAGGTGAATCTTGTGGGCCATTTGCTGGACATGCTGGAGCATGGTGGTTGCTTGTTCGACGTCGCCGGCGGCATATTGCTTGACGCTCAACTCGGTCATCTGATGGACCAGCTCGGCGTAGAGGAAACACTGCTCGCGCGGTTGCGCCTGATCGGCGCGCGCCTGAAGGGCCTGGATGCTCTGGATGTCCACAGGTTTGTCGTCGATTCCGGCGGCGCAAAGGGGGACCGTGGAAACGCTTAGGAAGAATGCGACCGCCAATGGAACCTTTGACCGCATGAGGGACCTCCGCTGTTGCGGTATTGCCTCGATACGTGACTATGGACCAAATCCAAAAAGGGCGCAATAGGAAAACTTTGGATTAACTCATTACTTTTGTGACATGGTAAAGGACGGAATCGTTTGTTAATGGCGTAGCTGCCGGTCTCACTGTTTTTTTTCAAGCACTTGGAGACGTTGGCGCGCCTGCCATTCCTGATTTGGGAACTTCCCGGCGGAGGAATCAAGAAAGTGATGGTAGTAGACCGCTGCCTGCCCGGTTTGGTGCAACGAATCGTAGGATGTGGCCCAGAGGAAATAGGTTGATGCGCTTTCGGGAAGATACTTTGACCGCATGGTAAGCGCGTGCAGCGTGACGGCGGGTTGATTGGTGCGCGAGGCGGCAAAGGCTATACCGCTCCAGGCGTCGGTATTGGTGGGGTCGATTTGGGTTGCCTTGCCGAACTGAGCGAGAGCCTCGGGGAACCGGCCCAGGCGGACGAGATTCTGGCCGTGGGCGACGAGCAGGTCCGGATCGTTGGGAGTGGCGGCAAGCAGCTTGAGGTAAAGCTGGTCGGAACCGGCGCTGTCGCCGGCCTCGGCGAGCACCTGGGCAAGCATGCTGGAGATGGCGGTATTTTCGGGGTGGTCAGCGTGGAGCTTCTGCAAGAGCGGCAGGGCTTCTGCCTTGTCCTGGGCGGCGAGCGTGGTTGCCAGTTGTGCGGTGAGCGCGGGATCGCCGGGGAGTTTTTCCAGAGCTGCCCGCAGCAGGGTTTCTGCCTCGGGGTACTGCTTTTTCCGAATCAGCAGGTGGGCGAGTCCGGCGTTGGCGGGCTCCGATTTTGGATCTTTCAAGAGGACGCGGCGGTAGGCGGATTCGGCTGCGTCGAATTCGCTGGCTTGTTCCGCCAGGCTGGCGGCCAGGAGGGTGTCGGCAGAGGTTTCAGGGGAGAGCTTGAGGGCCTCAAGCAGGTCGTTGGAGGCGGCGGTGGTGTCGCCGGGAGAGCTGGGATCGGGGCGATCGATTGCGGCCAATGCGCGCCAGGCGCGGGCTTTCAAGGCCGATCCGGCCTCGCCGGGGTCGAGCTTGGTGGCGGCCAACAGCTCAGGTTGGGCTTGGGCAGGGTTGCCCTGGCGGGCGAGCAGCAGGCCGAGCGAGAGATGGGCCTCAAACGATTTGGGATTGGCGGCGGTGGCGCGGCGGTAGAGGGTGGCGGCATCGTCGAGGCGATTTTGCGCGTCGGCCACGTAGCCCGCGTCGAAGAGAGAGCGCGCGTCGTTGGGATGGGTTGCCAGCCACGGGTCCAGCTTGGCTTCGGCGGTCTTCCAGTCGGAGGCGGCGATGGCGGTTTCGGCGGCGAGGACCTGGGCGGAGGGAGATTGCACGCCGGGCTCGGTCTGAGTGATACCGGAGGGCTGGGCGCCGGAGGTCGAAGAGGAGTCCTGGGCAAATCCGGTGGTTGCACCGGAGATGGAGGCGCATAGCAGGAGGAAAAATGCGAAGCGAAGCACGAAATACCTCAATGTCCAGTTTAACGGCGGGAAGTGCGGCGGAAGGCTGGAGGTTGGACGCGCTCGGGCTTACGTGGAAATCTGCTGGTGCGCTTCACCCTAATAAGAAACAGGGTGTCGAATGGACCTGGATTGAGTGATTAGCGGGAAGGTGCGGCGAGGATTGTGGTAATAAATTCAGCAAGTTAGCGTCCGCTTCGCGGACATGGCAAGTTAGCGAGTTGGCGGCGGCATCGCCAAGCCAAGGTTTCATCCCCCGTGGGTCGCCAACGTCGGTGGACGACTATAATGAAGAATGGCCGGTTGTGCTCTGAGCCTCGCTGAGGGGACTGAGATGCGGCTGGACAACTTTCTCACCCGGTGCTTTCCCTTTGAACGATGCCATCATCATCCGCGGCGCGCGGACTCATAACCTGAAGAACATTTCCTGCGAGATTCCTCATGGCAAGTTGACGGTGGTCAGCGGGGTGTCGGGATCGGGGAAGAGTTCGCTGGCCTTCGACACGATTTATGCCGAGGGACAGCGGCGGTATGTCGAGTCGCTTTCAGCGTATGCGCGGCAATTTCTGGAGCGGATCGAGAAGCCGGATGTGGACGAGATCGATGGGCTGGCGCCAGCCATTGCCATCAAGCAGAAGAACACGACGCGCAACCCGCGCTCGACGGTGGCGACGGCAACGGAGATCTACGACTACATGCGCCTCTTGTATGCGCGCTGCGGGACGGTGCATTGCGTTCACTGCGACGGGCTGGTGAAGCGGGATTCGGTGGACGAGGCGGCGGAGGGGATTCTTGCGCTGGGGGAGGGAACGCGGCTGAATGTGCTGTTCCCGGTGCTGAGTACAACGCCTTCGCCGGAAGCGGCGGCGGCGGTGACGGCAAAGGCTGCGGGGCGGGCGGCAAAGCCGGCGGCCAAGACCAAGCCGGTGGTGAGCGGCGGCGACTCGCCGCATACCGAGACGCTGAAGGCGCGGCTTTCCGAGTTACGCGCGAGCGGCTTCAACCGGCTTTGGCAACAGGGCAAGATTGTGGAGTTCTCCACGCCCGAGTCGCTGCTGGATTTGGACTTTACACTTCCAGTGTTCATCCTTTTGGATCGGATTGTGGTGAGCGCGGAAAATCGCGCGCGCATTGTGGACGCCGTCGAGGCCGGATACCGCGAGGCCGGCGAGGTGATCTTCGATGAGGCTCCTCGTGAGGAGTCGGCGCAGCACAGGCGGCTGCGATTTTCGGGGGCTTACGAGTGCAAGAACTGCCACCGGCCGGGTAGCGAACCGGAGCCGCGGCTGTTCAGCTTCAACAATCCATTCGGGGCTTGTCCGCGCTGCCAGGGCTTTGGCAATACGGTGGACTTCGATCTGAACCTGGTGATTCCGGATAAAGGGCTGAGCCTTGCGGATGGGGCTATCGATCCGTGGAATCGGCCCAAGTACAAGCCGTGGTTCAGCGAACTGCGCAGGCTGGCGCCGGAGCTGGGAGTGCCGCTGGACGTGCCGTGGCGCGACTTGCCGGAGGCGGCACGGGAGACGGTGCTGCGCGGCAAGCCTGCCGCGGACGGCAAGGCCGGCTTTGTGGGCGTGTATGGATTTTTTGCACAGATGGAGCGGAAGAAGTACAAGCTGCATGTGCGGGTGATGCTGAGCAAGTATCGCGGCTATGCGGAGTGTCCGGATTGCCGCGGGCAGCGGCTGAGGGCCGAGGCGCGATCGGTAAGAATCAATGAGAAGAATATTTGCCAGGCGTCGGCGCTGACCATTGCGCAGGCCAAGGAGTTCTTTGACACGCTGAAACTTTCGCCGATGCAGGATGAGATTGCGGGACCGATTCTGCATGAGGTGCGGCAGCGGCTGAGTTTTCTGGATGCGGTGGGGCTTGAATACCTGACGCTGGACCGGCTGGCTTCTACGCTTTCAGGCGGAGAGGCGCAGCGGATTCAGCTGGCCACTTCGCTGGGGTCGCGGCTGGTGGGCGCGCTCTATGTGCTGGATGAGCCTTCGATCGGACTGCATACGCGAGACACGGCGCGGCTGATTCATATTCTTGAAGAGCTGCGCGATTTGGGGAATACGATTCTGGTTGTCGAGCACGACGCGGACATTCTGCGCGCGGCCGATCATCTGCTGGACCTGGGGCCGGGAGCGGGCGAGTTTGGCGGCAAGCTGATGGCGGAAGGGATTCTGGCGGAGATCGAGGCCGATCCCAACTCGCTGACGGGGCGTTATCTTTCCGGCAAGATTTCGATTCCCGTGCCGACGCGGCGGCGCGAGCCGGGCAGGGAAAAGCTGGCGCTGCGCGGGGCGCACGCCAACAATCTGCATGGGCTCGATGTCGATATTCCGCTGGGGATGCTGGTGGCGATTACGGGCGTTTCCGGTTCGGGGAAATCGACGCTGGTGCACCAGGTGCTGTATCGGGCGGTGGCGCGGGCGCTGGGACAGAGCGATGGGGCCGATCCGTCAGGAGTCTTTAAATCTTTGTCGGGTGTGGAGCGGCTGAACGATGTGGTGCTGGTCGATCAGACGCCGATTGGACGCACGCCGCGCTCGAATCCGATTACCTATATCAAGGGATTCGACCTGGTGCGCGAGTTGTTTGCGTCGCAACCGGAGGCTAAGCGGCTATCGCTGACGCCGGGACATTTCTCGTTCAACGTGCCGGGCGGCCGGTGCAATACCTGCGAGGGCGACGGCACGGTTACGGTCGAGATGCAGTTTTTGGCCGATGTGGAGCTGCCGTGCGAGGACTGCAACGGCACGCGCTACCAGGCGAAGATTCTCGACGTCCGCTACAAGGGCAAGAACATTCACGACGTGCTGCAAATGACAGTGAAAGAAGCGCTGCGCTTTTTTGCCGGACAGACCAAGCTGCTGGAAAAACTTGCGGTGCTGGATGAAATCGGGCTGGGCTACCTGCGGCTGGGGCAGTCGGCGACCACGCTCTCCGGCGGCGAGGCGCAGCGCGTGAAGCTGGCGGCGCACTTGTCCCAGGTGCGCGCGGCGAATGCGACTGCCAAGCCCTCGCAGGCCAGCCGCGTGCTCTACATCCTGGATGAGCCGACGACGGGGTTGCACTTCGACGATGTTTCGAAGCTGCTGACGGCGTTTCGGAAGCTGATCGATGGGGGCGGATCGCTAATCGTGATCGAACACAATCTCGATGTGATCAAGTGCGCCGATTGGGTGATCGATCTGGGGCCGGAGGGCGGCGAGGGCGGCGGACGCATTGTGGCCGAGGGCACGCCGGAGGAGATTGCCGGCAATCTCATGTCGCACACGGGCAAGTGGCTGGCGCGGGTGCTGTGAGGGCGCTCAGGCTGGGGTGGCTGAGTGTTGAGGCGCTGTGCTGTATGGACGACTTGCAGGAGCTTTTGCAGGAAATTTGCACTGTATTTGCAGCAGGTTGACCGTCTGTTTATGTTGATGCGCGGATACTGCCGATGTGATTACGCAGGTCTTCGAGAAAGCTCCGCTGCACCTCGCACATGGCTCCGCCGTTCTGGTGGAAACTACGACTCCAATTCAGTCTTTTCCGTTGGCGGCGGAGAGGGCGCGCGTTCATGCGGAGGTGGGGCAGTACCGGCTGCGCATGGCGGAGACCGTTGAAGACAGGGACGCGGCCTGCCGTTTGCGGTTCAAGGTCTTCAATATCGAATTGGGCGAGGGACTGGAGAGATCTTATGAGACGGGGTTGGACAGCGACGAGTTCGATCTTTTCTGTGAGCACCTGCTGGTGGAAGACAAGGTGAGCCGGCACATTGTTGGGACCTACCGGATGCAATCGGGGGTGTCGGCGGCGCGGAATCTGGGCTATTACTCGGAGCAGGAGTTCAATCTTGCGCCGTATGAGCCGCTGCGGGCAGGAATTCTGGAGTTGGGCCGGGCATCGATCGATCGCGATCATCGGACACCCGAGGTGCTGACCTTGTTGTGGAGGGGTATCGCGCAGTATGCTACCGACATGGGGCTGCGTACGTTGATCGGCTGCTCTTCATTGAACTCCCAAGACCCGGCGGAGGGTTGGCGGGTATTTCGCCAGCTTGAGCAATACAGGGTTTCAGCGGAGTTTGAGACCATGCCGACAGCGGGCTACGTTTGTCCCGTCGAGCAAGAAGGCCATGGCGCACAGTCGCCGGCCCGACAGGACATGCGAACTCATCTCAGTTCTTCGGTAAAGATACCCAGGCTCTTGAAGACCTATATGGCCATTGGCGCGCGCATTGCCGCGCCGCCGGCCTGGGACCGCGAGTTCGGCACCATCGATTTCCTGACATTGCTCGATTTGAAGGCGATTTCGCCGGCGGCGCGACATCGGTTTCTGGCTCCCCTGACACAATGAGTTTGCGGCGGTTCCGGCGCGCTGTGGCGCTGGTGCTCGAACTCGTCCTGAGCATAGTCCGCTTCTGGCTTTTGCGGTTGAGCGGCCCCCTGACCTGGGAGCGCCGCGTGCGCTGGGTTCAACAGACGGCCAGCAATATTCTGGATAGCCTGGACATTGAATATAGGGTGGATGGACAGCCGCCCACGCGCGGACTGGTGGTCTCGAATCACCTTAGCTACATCGACATTCTGGTTCTGTCGGCGGCGATGCCTTGCTTTTTTGTCGCCAAGGTCGAGATTGGCGGCTGGCCGTTTTTCGGGAAGGCGGCCCGGTGCGGGGGAACGATTTTTGTGGACCGGTCGAGCCTGGCAAGCGCGCAGTCGGTGGCCGAGCAGATGACGGAACGGCTGAAGCTGCCGATCCCGGTCCCGGTGCTGCTGTTTCCCGAAGGGACGAGCACGGACGGGAGCGAGGTGATTCGTTTTCACTCGCGGCTGATCGATCCCGCGACGTCGCTGGGTGTGCCGATTACGACGGCTGCTATTCGTTACACGGTGGCCGATGGAACGCCGGAGCGGGAGTTGTGCTGGTATGGCGATGAGACGTTCGTGAATCATCTGTGGAAGGTGTTGGGCGTGGGCGGGTTCGAGGCGGATTTGTGGTTTGGCGAGCCGCGGGTTTATACGGACCGGCGCAGGGCTGCGGATGAGACGCACGACGAGATAGCGGCGATGCGGGAAGAGGTGGGTGAGGCAGTGGTTAGTGGGTGAGGCAGGGGTTAGGGATTAGTGATTAGGGAGACCGCTTGTTGCGGTCTTTTTTCTTGTGGGGTGGTTGCGGGGGCGGCGGTTGATCCGCGGACTACGAGGCTTGTGGAGACGAGGAACTCGCGTTTGAGGTTGGGGGCGTTGGGGGTTTCGGCCTGCTGGCGGAGGGCTTCAAAGGCGGCGCGGGCGAGGTCGGAGCGGGAGAGGCGGATGGTGGTCAAGGGGGGGAGGGTGAACTCGGCGAAGTCGATGTCGTCGAGTCCAATGAGGGAAAGGTCGTGCGGCACGCGCAGGCCTTCCATGTAGGCGGCGCGCAGGACGCCGATGGCGGTCATGTCGTTGGAACAGACGATAGCGGTGGGGCGCGTGGCGAGAGTCTGCAACTGGCCGTAGCCGGCAACGCCGCCCTTGAGCGTGTGATCGCACTCGACGATCCATTTTTTCTGTATGGCGAGGCCGACGGCCTGCATGGCGGCGCGGAAGTTGTTTTCGCGGGTGATGGCGGAGTGGAGTTTGTGGGGGCCGGCAAGGAAAGCGATCCTGGTGTGGCCGAGCTTGACGAGGTGATCGACGGCAGCATGTATGCCGGTGGAATAGTCGAGCAGGATGGTGCTGGCCTTGGGATCTTCAAGCTTGAATTCGGCGAGCACGATGGGGACGTTGTGGTTCACCAGTTGATCGAGGACGGGTTCTTCCTGGCCGAAGGTCATGACGGCGACGCCTTCGACCTTGCGCTCCAACATGCGGCGGACGATGGCGGTGAGAACGACGGGATCGCTGTTGGAAGAGCTGACGAGGATCTCGTAGCCATGAGCGACCGCGATCTCTTCGAAGCTCTGAATGAGCTCGGGGAAGAAGGGGTTGGTGATGTTTTCAACGATGATGCCAAAGAGCCGGCTGCGGCCGGAGACGAGGGTGCGGGCGTGGGTGTTGGGGAAGTAGTTCAACTGCTTGATGGCCTGCCAGACGCGCTTGGAGAGGCGTTCGCTGACCAGCGGCGAGCCGTTGATGGTTCTTGAGACGGTGGCGATGGAGACCCTGGCCGCAGCCGCGACGGTTCGAATGTCGGGGGACTTTGGGGCAGATTTGCTGGATGTTTTTCGAGGCACTAACGAATCCTAGCGGAGACAAATCAAGTGTGAATTCAATGGTATTGCATTTGCGGGAGGGTTGTGGAGTTGGGGGGAATTTTTTTGGGAGCGGATCGGTGACAGAGGGGGATGAGGCGGGATTGCGGGGTGCAAATTGGCTGCGGGAATTCGGTCGCCCCTACGGGAGCAGGGGGCGAACTCATTCGAACTGCGATTCCACCGCTTCAGTTGCGATTCCGAACTTGGGCACGCGTGATCGATGCGAGAGCTTGTGGTCCGAAGACCTAGGACTCTGACCGCATGATTCCGTACCTTGAATTTCTGCTATCCCAGGTCCCAAAATCGGGACCTGGGGCACCCAGAGTTGGTACAACTTCAAGCGGTCAGAAACCTAGCGGTACTAATCTTTCTCGGCGATGAGGAGGCGGATGTCGCGGAGGTTTTGTCCGGTGGGGCCGGTGACGACGGAGTCGCCGAGGGCGGTAAACATGGGACAAGCGTTGAATGCGGCGAGGGATTCCTTGAGGTGGAAGCCGAAGGTGTGGGCGCGGGCGACGGTGGTGGGGTCGGCGATGGCGCCGGCCGACTGGGTGTTGCCGTCGATGCCGTCGGAGCCGGCGCTGAGCACGGTCAGGCGCTCGCCTTGATGCTTCTCCAACTCGAGAGCGCAGGCCATGGCGAATTGCTGGTTGCGCCCGCCGGCGCCGGGGGTGCGATCCATGGTGACGGTGACTTCGCCGACGGAGATGAGGCAGAGGCGGGGATGGATGGCGCGCAAGGAGTGGAAGCGGCCGAGCAGGTAGCGAGCAGCATCGGCATAGTCCCAGTCGTCGCAACTGTTGTCGACCACGGCGTGGAAGCCGGCTTTTTCGGCGAGAGCGCGGGCGCTTTCAACCAGGTCGTGGCTGGAAAGCAGAATTTCGAAGACGGAATCGCGGAAGGCTACGTCCTCGTCGGACATGAAGGCGGCGGCGGTGACACGGCGTACCAGAACGGAATCGGTCTTGGGCAGCTTGGGGAAGAACGGGGGCAGCCAACTTTTGTTTCCCGGCGATTCGGGCATGTCGGCGCGCTCGAAGAACGCACGAACCGAGGGCGGAAACTTGGGGGCGAGGTTGTACCTGGCGATCAGCTCACGCACCTCGGCGACGGTGGAGTGATCGGGCGAGGAGGGGCCGGAGGAGAGTGCGTCGAGGGAGCGGAGCGGGACATCGGGGAGCAGGAGGCTGACCTTGGCGGCATCGGGCGCGGCCATGGCCAAGCGTCCGCCCTTGACCGCGGAGAAGTGCTTGCGCAGAGTATTGATCTCGTTGATGGGGGCGCCTGAGGCCAGCAGCGCCTGGTGGAATTGCCGGGTCTCTTCGAGGGTGATTTGGGGGTCGATGGGAAGGTCGAACATGGCCGAACCGCCGCCGGAGATGAGGAAGAAGATCAGCGTGTCCCTTTTGGCCTTCTTGAGCAGGGCCAGCGCGGCGCGGGCGGCGGCGAAGGTATCTTCATTGGGCAGCGGGTGGCCGCCTTCAAAATAACGGAAGCGCCAGCTCCTTCTTCCTGGCACCTGGTTGTAACAGCAAACGCCGCGCAGTCCCTGGCGGCGCTTCATGCGGTCGAGCAGGGTATCGAGCATGGGTCCGGCGGCCTTGCCTAGAGCGATGACGAAGATGCGTTTGTAACTGGAGAGATCGATGGTAGCCGGGCCGCTGCCGTCTGGCAGGAGGCGATGGAGCGTGTTGCCATCAAAGCGCAAACGGCGGTCGAAGGCGAATGCGATGTTGCAGGCCTTGATGGCGCCGGTAAAGATTTCGGTAGCCGCGGCGTGCAGCGCGTCGAGAGCGGTATCGCTGGCTGAGGTCATGAGCATTGCTCCTTGAGCCAGCCGGCGAGCGAGGACTGCATCGCTTCCAGGTGACCGGTAAAAAAGTGATCGGCGCCGGGGAGGAGCACGAGACTTTTGGGATCGGCAGCGGAAGCGGCTACCTGCGTCAACTGGGCGGAAGGGGCGAACTGGTCGCGGTCGCCGCTGAGAAAAAGCTTGGGGATGTTGCAGCTTTGCAGGCAAGGATAGCGGTAATTATGGCCGCCGGCTTGAGTGGGCAGGCCGAGCGCGGCGAGAGCGCGGAGATTTGGACGAATCTGCGGGTGACAACAGGCCTGGAGGGTCATGGCCGCGCCGAAACTGAAGCCAATGGCGACGAGGGGGCGCTTGTATTCGTTTTCAAGCCAACTGAGAGCGGTGAGCACGTCGCCGGTTTCCGCGCGACCGTCGTGCGTGCCCTGGCTGAGGCCCGTGCCGCGGAAGTTGAAGCGGAGGACGGGAAAGCCAAGGCCCCATTGCGGATCGTTGAGGGTCTTCATGGCGTGGTAAACAACTTTGTTGTGCAGATTGCCACCGTGGAGGGGGTGAGGGTGGCAGACGAGCGCGGCAAAAGGAGCGTCGGGAGCGCCTTCGTTCAACAGGGCTTCGAGACGGCCTGCGGGACCGGCTAAATCCAGACTGCGCAGTTGAGGGGTGCGCGGCGCCGAGATTTCCTGACGCGGGTCAGGTTGGGCGGGTGCAATTGTGGCGCTCATTCCACTCCTCATTCTACGCGCAAAGAGCGGCATGATTCATGCATGGCGAGCGGGTGCGGCGATTTCGGAGGGCGGGTTTTCGAGGGAGGCCGACAATGGCGGATTGGCTTTCCTGGGAAGAAACGCAGGGCCACCTGGTGTGGTGAAACTGAAGTTGATGTCCTTCGTCTGGCGGGGATTTTTGAAAATTTCAGCAAGTTGGCTTCCGCTTCGCGGAAATGGCGAGTTGGCAAATTGGCGGATTCGTGCGACGGCGGGATGTTCAATGCACGAGTGATTCCTGGGACGATGGAATGCTTCAGGATTTTGCCATTTGATCTGTGAAACGAACTTTCGACTCGGAGCACTAGGGTATTCTGGCAACATCATGAAAGACGATTCGGCTGCTGCATCTATCGACCCTGTTGGGCTTACCCGCGCGTTGTGCGAGATTGAATCGACGACTTATCACGAAGGCGCGGTGGGGGATTTTCTGGCCGATTTTCTGGCCGGACGCGGCTGGGCGGTGGAAAAGACGCCGGTGGAGCAGCCGGCGGAGAGCGCAACCGACGGCGCGCGCTGGAATGTTTACGCGGGCGTGGCTGGGGAGACGCCCGACCTGGTTTTTTCCACGCACATGGACACCGTTCCGCCGTATATCCAGTTTAGCGAGGATGCGGAGTTTATGTATGGGCGGGGGGTGTCGGACGCGAAGGGGATTATTGCCGCGCAGGTGGCCGCGGCGGGGATTCTGCGCGGGGCAGGACTGCGGATTGGTCTGTTGTTTGTATCGGGAGAGGAACGCGATTCGGCGGGGGCGAAGGCGGCTAATCTGTCGCCGAAGGGGAGCCGGTTTCTGATCAATGGAGAGCCGACCGATAATCGCGTGGCGTTGGCATCGAAGGGGGCGCTGCGGGTGTCGCTCAAGACGAGCGGAAAGATGGCGCACTCGGCTTACCCGGAGTTGGGGGAGTCGGCGGTGCACAAGATGGTGGAGGTGCTGGACCGGCTGTTGAAACTGAAGTTGCCGGTCGACGAGTTTGCCGGGGAGACGACGGTGAACATTGGGCAGATTGCGGGCGGTCATGCGCCGAATGTGATTGCCGATCACGCGGAGGCACAGGTGCTGATCCGGCTGGTTTGCGATTCGGCGCCGGTGCGGGCGGCGGTTCTGGAAGCGGCGGCGGGGCTGGCCGAGGTTGCGTTCACGCTGGATCTCAAATTTGTGCGGTTGCGGGCGGTTGAAGGGTTGCCGACGATGATTGCGAAGTTTGCGACCGATATTCCGCAACTGACGAACTGGGGCGTGCCGCTGCTGTTGGGGCCGGGGTCGATTCACGTGGCGCATACGCCGTTTGAGAAGCTGGCCAAGAAGGAGTTGTTGGATGCGGTGGAGTTATATGTGAAGGTGGCGAAGCAGCTATTGGGGTGAGTCAGGAATCTTAGAGGTAAAGCGACGGATTTTTTGGACAAAGGCAGCAAGTTGGCCCCCGCTTCGCGGGGATGGCAAGTTGGCAGGTTAGCGGGATTGTGCGGCGGCGGACGGTTCAGGCAATTTAACTCGAAGTTACAAGGATGGATTTCAGGGAGGGAGTTGTTATGGGCGCAGTGATCTATGACATTCCGGTGAAGAAGATTACCGGCGAGGATACGACTCTTGGCGAGTTCAAGGGCAAGGTGCTGCTGGTGGTCAATGTGGCTTCGAAGTGCGGTTTGACACCGCAGTATGAGGGGCTGGAGAAGCTCTACGAGCAATACAAGGGGCAGGGGCTGGTGGTTGCGGGTTTTCCGGCGAACGACTTCAAGAGCCAGGAGCCGGGGACCGAGGCGGAGATCCAGTCCTTTTGCACGACGAACTATGGGGTCAAGTTTCCCATGTTCGGCAAGGTGACAGTGGTGGGCGAGGCGAAGCATCCGCTGTATGCGGCTTTGATTGCAGCGCAGCCGAAGGCCTTGAGCCTGTCCGAAGTGCCGTTTCGCGAGAAGCTGAAGGGGTTCGGGATCGAGGCCAACGCGGAACCGGAGCTGACCTGGAATTTTGAGAAGTTTCTGGTGAGCCGGTCGGGGGAAGTGGTGCAGCGGTTCGCGCCGGATACACAGCCGGACGCTCCGGCGCTGGTGGCGGCGATTGAGGCGGAGCTGGCGAAGGGGTGAGCGATCCGGGGGCGCCGTGCCTAGAAAACCTGACCAGTAGCACATTAGTGGCATCTAAGTGTCTAGGCATTGGGTTTGGCACGTGGTATGCTTTTGCCATCTATGGGTACAGCCATGATTGAGCTCGATCGTGAGATTGCCGCATACGAAACCATGCGCGCCGATCTTGAGAATCGTCGTTTGGGGGAGTGGGTTCTCGTCTGCAAGGAGAAACTGATAGGCGTCTATCCGACCTTCGATGATGCTGCGCAGGTAGCAGTTCGGGAATTCGGTCGAGGTCCGTACCTTATCCGACAAATTGGCGCACCACCTTTTACCATGCCTGCCTCGGTCGCGTTCGACCTGTACCATGCCCAACGCTAAATGTGGGTTCGATGATGCTCCAGGAGGCCCAACTGGGGCCGAAATGCTGACTCGTTGGGGTCCGCAATTGTTTGTAGATATTGGTTTTGATCCAAACTATACATTTGTCCCAGGTGGCCCGCTCCCGGTGCCGGGAAAGACTAAACTTCCCGCCCTCGTGGATACCGGAGCCACAGAATCTTGTATTGACAGTCTCCTAGCGGCACAACTGAATCTCCCGGCCATCGATAAACGTATGCAGGCTGGAGCTCATGGCGCAAAGGAAGTTAGCATCCATCTGGCCCAGGTACATGTTCCCTCACTCGGATTCACAATTTATGGAGAATTTGCAGCGGTCGACTTAAGAATAGGCGGCCAGTCCATAGACGCTCTTTTAGGGCGAACATTTTTGCGTCATTTCAAAATGATCTATGATGGCNNCTCCAACCTGCTTGAGACAGCGGCTTCGTCCTACTTGCGCTCGGCGCGGCATCAGCCGGTGAAGTGGCATCCGTGGGGCGAGGCGGCGTTTGCGCGCGCCCAGGCCGAGGACAAACCCATCCTGCTGGACATTGGGGCGGTGTGGTGCCACTGGTGCCACGTGATGGATCGCGAGTCTTACGAGGACCCGGAGGTCGCCAAGCTCATCAACGAGCATTTTGTCGCGGTGAAGGTGGACCGCGACGAGCGGCCGGATGTGGACGCGCGGTACCAGGCCGCGGTCTCCGCGATTACGGGGCAGGGCGGCTGGCCGTTGACCGCGTTTCTGACTCCCGATGGGCGGCCTTATTTCGGGGGGACGTATATTCCGCGCGAGGACCGGTATGGGCGGCCGGGGATTGGGCGGGTGCTGCTGGCCATGTCGCAGGTGTGGCAGGAGCGGCGGGATGAGGCGCTGGAGACGGCGGGCAGCGTGATGGCCGCCATCGAGCACAACGAGAGTTTTTCAGGAGGCGGCGGAGAGCTGACGCTGGCGCTGGTGGACAAGATCGCCGGTTCGGCGCTGGCCAAGTTCGATCCGCGCTTCGGCGGCTTTGGATCGCAGCCCAAGTTTCCTCATCCGGCATCGCTGGACCTGCTGCTGGAGATGGCGATGAGCCGCGACAACGAGCCGGCGAGGGATGCCTTTATCACCACGCTGGAGAAGATGGCGCGGGGCGGGGTCTACGACCAGCTTGCCGGAGGCTTTCACCGCTACAGCGTGGATGAGCGCTGGGTGGTTCCGCACTTCGAGAAGATGCTTTACGACAATACGGAACTGCTGCGCAATTACGTGCACGGCTTCCAGAGCTTTGTGCGCGAGGATTTTCTGGAGACAGCGAAGGAGATTGTGGGCTGGCTGGACTCGACGATGACGGACCGCAAGCGCGGCGGCTTTTACGCTTCGCAGGATGCGGACGTGGGACTGGACGACGACGGAGACTACTTTACCTGGACGACGGCCGAGGCGCGGGAGGTGCTGGACGAGGAAGAGTTTCAGTTTGCGGCGAGCTACTGGGATATTGGCGAGATGGGCGACATGCACCACAACCCGGCCAAGAATGTGCTGCATGTGAAGTCGACTTTAGAGGAGCGGGCGGCGCAAGGCGGGGATATGGAGCAGATGCGCGCCTTGCGGGACCGGGCGCGGCAGAAGCTGCTGGCGGCGCGGAACCGGCGCGAGACGCCGTTCATCGACAAGACGCTTTACACGGGCTGGAATGCGATGGCGGTGACGGCTTATCTCGAAACGGCGCGGGTGCTGCATATGGAATCGGTGCGGCAATTTGGGCTGCGCACACTGGACCGGCTTTTGAACGAGGCCTGGGACGGAGCCGATGCGCTGAGCCATGTGATTGCCTATCCGGAAGAAGCTGGCGGCCAAAAGCCGGCGGAGAAGGCGCCGGGCACGCTGGACGATTACGCCTTTACGGTTTATGCCTGCATCGATGCGTGGTTTTCGAGCGGCAACAAGAACTTTTACCTGGTGGCGGTGAAGATGGCCGACGCCATGATAGCGCGCTTCTATGACGCGACGGCGGGCGCGTTTTACGATGCGGCGAGCCTGGATGGGCAGATTCCGCTGGGGGCGCTGGGAGCGCGGCGCAAGCCGTTGCAGGATTCGCCGACGCCGGCCGGCAATCCCACGGCGGCCTCGGCGCTGTTGCGGCTTGAGGCGCTGAGCGGGCGGCAGGAGTATCGCGACATCGCCGAAGATACGCTGGGCTGCTTTGCGGGCATTGTGGAGCACTTTGGTCTGTACGCGGGGAGCTACGGATTGGCGCTGGAACGGCTGCTGATGGATCCGGTGCAGGTGGTCGTGGTGGGCACGGGAGCGGATGCGGTGCGGCTGGAAGCGACGGCGGTGGCGCGCTACGCGGTGAACAAAACAGTGGTGCGCCTTGCTCCATACCGCCTGGCGCCGGGAGAGCTTCCCGAGGCGCTGGCGGAGACGCTGCTGCAGGTTCCGACGCCTGCGGGGGTCGAGGCGTGGGCCATGGTGTGTCGCGGGCGCACTTGCCTGCCGCCGATCACCGATGCGGAGTCGCTGCTGGCAGCGATTGAGGGGACGATTTAGGGGAACTGGGCGGAGTTCGCCGCGCTGCGCGCGTGCTGGCGGAGTTGGCTTTCTGCTATCCCACCCTAAACGCAAAGAGCGCGTTTAGGATGGGGCACCCGGCGCATTCTGGACACCCGGCGAGGGTGAGGGCACACGGTCTCTCATTTCTCGGTTCCCAAGAAAATTGGGCGGCAACCCGTGAATCGGATTGCCGCCCAGTAGTGAAACTTTCATGAGTCTTCAGGAGACATTCTCAGAGTACTTTTGGCGCGGCGGCTTGTCTTGGCCAATCCGGATGATTTTGAGGTCCATCAATGGGTGGAGACAAAACCGATCATCGATTGGCAAGGTTGAGAGGTTTCTTAGTACCTTGGCTGTGCGATTCGGTAATTGCTGGTGGACGAACGCGGGCGAGGACGCCCGCGCGACAGCCGGTCTGGAGACGCTACATTGCATCCATTACAAAATCATGCGGTCGCAGCACTAGTTGCCGCTGAAGGGGTTGGATTCCTCTGCCTTGATGCTGGTGGGGTCTTGTGCGGGCGCGCTCTCGGAGGCGGTTGGATTCGGGCTGTTCGCGGTTTGCTCAGCAAAGGTACTGGAGACCCTGTAGGGGTTGCCGGGCAAGAAGCGATGTTCTTCGAGGGCGATGCGCACGCGGCGGCGGAACTCGCGAATGGGGCCATACTGCTGCGTAGCCAGAGTCTTGAAGACCACCGGAAAGATGAGCTCGGAGCCTTTGATGGCGTCGACGCCGAGGATCTGCGGATCGGCGACAAATAATTGCCGGAACTCGCCGCTGTTGCGGACTTCGTTGGCGATCGAGGTGAGCAGCTTCAACACTTCGTCGGGGTTGGCGGAGTAGTCGACGCTGACGTTGACGGTGGCCACGGAGTAGCCGATGCTGAGATTGGCGACGGTGGTGATCTGGGAGTTGGGAATGACGTAGAGGGTGCCGTCGGCGTCGCGGACGGTGGTTTTGCGCAAGGTCATTGCCTCGACGGTTCCGGCCAGTCCTGCAAGGCGAACCGTGTCGCCTACGTTGAACTGATCTTCAATGATGATGAGGATGCCGTTGAGCATGTCTTTCACGATGTTTTGGGCGGCCAGGCCGATGGCGACTCCGGCAATGCCGGCGGAGGCCAGCAGGGGGCCGAAGTTGACGCCGACGGTGTCGAGAATCTGCATGCCGGCGATGAGGCCGATGGTTGCCAGGCCGGTGGCGCGGATGACTCCGGCCAATGTTTTTACCTGCGCAATGCGGGCCGGGCCGGCCGCGTGCTGCTCGGCTATGCGCGTCATGTGAGAGGTGATGGCTCGCAGTATTCTGATGAGAACAAAGGCGATGGCTGCAACCACGAGCAGATGCGGCAGCTTGGTGTGGATGAACTCCTGGGCGTCGTCTGCCCACTCGTCGAGCAACCGGCCCAGGAAACGGCCTTCGGCGAACAATCCCGTTCTTACCGCCAGCAGAAAAGGAAACATTCCAAAACTCCTCTCTCTAGACTAGACTGTGCGGAAGAAGAGCCGGAATGCACGGCGGCTATCCCCGGCCAGCTTCCGGCAGCTTGTGGAGGCCATCCATGAGAGCAGATGGGAGAACAGAACGCATCGGCAGGACTCTGGCGCACCGGTTGCGGAACAGGACTGCCGGGGTTTGCGTACTCGGCTGCCTGGTTCTAATTGCGGTGTGCGTGTGGCCCGGATTGCGGGTGGGCTCGGCGCAATCGGCCTCGACGATGAGTGAGGCGGCGAGTAAGGCGGCGCAGGCTGAGGCAAATCAGGCGCAATCGGACGCGGCTGGGGAGAAAAAGGCGAGCGCAGCCAATGCGCAGGCACCCGCGCCTGGCCCGGCGGCGAAGCAGGAAGCAGCGGCAGCCCTCACCGATCCGCGCCAGAAGCAGATTGCCGAGGAGAGCGCCGACCTGTTGAAGCTGGCCAGCAGCCTGAAGGCCGAAGTGGACAAGACCACGGTGGACACACTTTCAGTGGCGGTGATTCGCCATGCGGGCGAAATCGAAAAACTGGCACACAAGATGAGGTCGAGATGAATTCCGCGGGGACAAGACGCGCAGTGGAAGAGCCCCGGCCGGGAATCGCTCGACTTTCTGGAGTGGGGCCGAGACACAGTGTGCGCAGTTTGCTGTGGCTAGCGCTGCTGCTGGCGCCAGCGGCTTTGCTGTGCGGCGGGCAGAGCGCAGGGCAGCAGATTTCCAAGTATAGTCTGGAAGGTTCCCAGGGCTCTCGCAATTCAATGCCGGGCGCGGATCAGAATTTCGGCGGCAACGGCGGCGATCCAGTCCTTGAGGAGCGGCGGCTGCGCGGGCTCAATGCGGCGCTGCACAAATCGATGGTTTCCGACACGGAGAAGCTGCTGAAGATGGTGACCGAACTGAATGCGGAGATCGGTAGCACGAGTCCGGCTTCGCTGACTCCGGAACAGCTTCGCAAGGTTGCCGAGATTGAGAAGCTGGCGCACAGCATCAAGGACAAGATGAGTACGTCCGTTCGGGGAGCGCCGGGTTTGAGGGACGATTCGTCGCCCATCTCCTTTCCCCCTACGCACAACTGATGTTTCGCGGTTTCCGGGGATGGGAAGGGTGCGGAGGGTTGGATGCGGTTTCAGTTTGACCGCGCTGGAGAGGACTTGAGGCTACGGGGTTGTTACAATCAGGCGAGGATTCCCCAGCAAGACTAACAATTCCCCAGCAAGACCAGCAATTTCCCAGTAAGACTGGCAATTGGAGTGAAAAGGATGGGAATGGCAGTTTCCGGCGCCCGCGTATCCGATTCGGCAACCGCTCGTGACCGATTGAGCGCTCAGCAGTTGGTTGAAATCTACCGGTTGATGTATCTCTCCAGGCATGTGGATGACCGTGAAATCCTGCTGAAGCGGCAGCAGAAGATTTATTTTCAGATATCGGCTGCCGGACACGAGGCGCTGCAAGTGGGAGCAGGACTGGCTCTGCGGCCAGGCTACGACTGGTTCTTCCCTTACTATCGAGACCGCGCGCTGTGCCTTGCGCTGGGGGTTACAGCGGATGAGATGATGCTGCAGGCCGTGGGCGCGGCTACCGACAAGGCAAGCGGCGGCCGGCAGATGCCGGCACACCCGAGCAGCCCGGCGCTGCACATTGTGAGCACCTCTTCTTCGACGACGACGCAGCTTCTACATGCAGTGGGCTGCGCGGAGGCGGGGCGCTACTTCAGCCGGCATCCGGAGTCCGCGGCGAAGCCCGAATACAGTGGCACGGCCGGCGATTACCGCGCTTTTCGCGATGTGAGCTTCCACGGCGATGAGGTGGTTCTTACCAGCCTGGGCGAGGGCTCAACTTCACAAGGCGAATTCTGGGAGGCGCTGAACACGGCTTCAAACCAGAAGCTGCCGGTGATTTTTTGCGTGGAAGACAACGGGTACGCGATCAGCGTGCCGGTGGAGGTGAGTACGCCGGGCGGCAACATCTCCAAGCTGGTGGCCAACTTTCCCAACTTCCATTTTGCCGAGATCGATGGCACCGACCCTGAGGTTTGCCTGCGGGCTTTTCAGGCCGCCGCGGCGCACTGCCGGGCGGGCAAGGGCCCTGCGTTCGTTCATGGCCATGTGGTGCGGGCCTATTCTCACTCGCTGTCGGACGACGACAAGCTTTACCGGTTGGCTGCCGAGCGGGAGGCCGATGCGCTGCGGGATCCGATTGCGAAGATGCAGATGCGGCTGCTTCGGGAGGGAATCCTTACCGAGGCCGAGATCAACGAGCTGGAGCAGTCGCAGAACCAATTGGCTGCCGAGGCCGCGGAGCGCGCGCTGGAAGCGCCGTTGCCGGATGTGCGGGGAATTACCGAGCATGTTTATTCGGAGGATCTCGATCCGGCGGGCGCGGCGTTCGATCACGAACATGCGGAGGCGCCGGGCGCGGCCGGAGGCGGCAAGGCGGGGAGCGCGAAGGGCAGTGATCCGCGCACCATGGCCGATTTGATCAACGCCTGCCTGCACGACGAGATGCGCCGCGATCCGCGGATTGTGGTTTATGGCGAGGACGTGGCCGACGCGAGCCGCGAATATGCTCTGAACGAAGTGAAGGGAAAAGGCGGAGTATTCAAGCTCACCGCCGGACTGCAGACGGAGTTCGGCTCCGAGCGGGTGTTCAATTCGCCGCTGGCCGAGGCCAACATTGTGGGCCGGGCGGTGGGCTATGCGGTGCGGGGCATGAAGCCGGTGGTGGAGATTCAGTTCTTCGATTACATTTGGCCAGCCATGCACCAGATTCACAATGAACTGGCGCTGATGCGCTGGCGGTCGCATGGCGGGTGGGCCGCGCCGGCGGTGATCCGGGTGCCGATTGGCGGCTATTTGACGGGTGGCGCGATTTATCACTCGCAGTGCGGCGAAAGCATTTTTACGCATATTCCGGGTCTGCGGGTGGTGTTTCCGTCGAACGCGCTGGATGCGAATGGGCTGCTGCGCACGGCGATTCGCTGCGACGACCCGGTGCTGTTTCTGGAGCACAAGCGGCTCTACCGCGAGACCTTTGGGAGAGCGCCTTATCCGGGGCCGGAGTTTTCGATTCCCTTTGGGAAGGCGAAGATTGTGAGGCCGGGAACGCAGATGACGCTGGTGACCTACGGCGCGGTTGTGCCGCGGGCGTTGCAGGCCGCGGAGAAGGCGCAGCGCGAACATGGAATCGATGTGGAGATTCTGGATCTGCGCACGCTGAGCCCTTACGATTGGGAGGCTATTGCGACATCGGTGCGCAAGACGAGCCGGGTGCTTGTGGCTCACGAGGATATGCTGAGCTGGGGCTACGGAGCGGAGATTGCGGCGCGGATTGCGGATGAGCTTTTTGAGGATCTGGATGCGCCGGTGAAGCGGATTGGCGCGATGGATACGTTTGTGGCTTACCAGCCGGTGCTGGAGGATGCGATTCTTCCGCAGCCGGATTCGATTCTGAAGGCGATTGTGGGGCTGAGGGGGTACTAGGTTTCTGAACGTGTGATTTTGTGCGTTGGGTTCATACTATCCCAGGTCCCAGAAGCGGGACCTGGGGCACCCGGAGTCAGTACAACAACAAGGGGTGAGAGACCTAGCGGATATCCAGTAAAGCGCTTACGGCTTCCGGCAACGAGGAAAAGCAGAGGGTGGCCAGAGCGCGCGCGGATTCGTCGCCGGGTCTTGCGTGCTCCGAGTTGCTATCGATGAGGATGGCCGTCATTCCCAGGCGGCGGGCGAAATCAATGTCAACAAGGGAGTCGCCGATCATGACGCTGGATGCGGCGGCGATGGTTGGGAATTGGGCCGTGGCCTGATGGAAGAGGCCGGGCAGCGGCTTGCGGCAGTTGCATTGGCCGCGATCGTGCGGGCAAATGAAAAAGGCGTCTATGTGCGCGCCGTTGCTGCTCAGAATTCGCTGGAAGGCGGAATGGATGGCCTCGACATCGGCGGCTGTGTAGAGACCGAGAGCGATGCCGCGCTGGTTGGAGAGGACGATGACGCGCAGGCCGGCCCGATTGAGGCGGGCGATTGCATCCGGGACGCCGGGGAGGATGTGAAAGTCGGCCCACGACGCGACATAGCGGGGCTCCGGCATTTTCTTGTTGAGGACTCCGTCGCGGTCGAGGAAGACAGTGGTTAGATGGCGCGGAATGGCTGTCGGTGCGGGATCGGTCACGGGGTAATGATAACAATGGGCGCGCAGACCCACTTGGAGTTTGAGGAGCCTGAAGTCATGCGCAAGCTTGAAGGGACGGCCCTCAGGGGCTAAAGCCCACATCATTTTGGGACATTTATGTACGGGCTGAAGCCCGTACCCTTCATGCAGGACTGCGGCCGAGTTTCTGAGCTGTAACGGAATCCCGGAGTAAGTGGACCCGGAACAAGTTAGCCCGGATACAATAATTGGATGGAAGTTTGCACCCCCCTGGAGCGAGTCCGGGAAACTTACGTGAATCGAACGGGGCAACCGGCATGAAGAATTTTCTGCGTCTGCTGCGCTACGGGCTGCCTTACTCGCTGGAATGGCTGCCGGGCGTGTTGCTGCTGGCGGCCGTCGGGGTGCTCGACACTTTTCGCGTACTTCTTTTGCAGCCCATCTTCGATCAGGTTCTGAGGCCCGATGCGCCGGAAGGGCCTATCCTTCTGGGTCTTCCCAGCGGCCGATTGCACTTCGACCTGCGATTCGATCTGAGGATACTGGTTCCCCATTTTCTGCACATGCACAATGCATGGGTTGTGGTGGCTTTTGCGCTGATCCTCTCAACGCTGGCGAAGGGAATTTGCGATTATCTCGGAACCTACCTGGTGAACTATGCGGGCTTCGGGTTGATCACCGACCTGCGCAATCACCTTTACGAAGCCACGCTGCGGCGTTCGTCGAGCTTCTTTCACAAGCACGCCACAGGGTCCATTCTTTCTACGCTCATCAATGATGTGGACAAGGTGCAGATCGCGGTGAGCTCCGTGATCGGCGAATTCTTGCAGCAGTTCTTCACCTTTGTTGTGGGGTTGGCGTGCGTGATCGGCCTGGGCGGACAACTAAGCTGGGCGCTGGTTTTGTTTATTCCGGTGGTGATCACATCCGCGCGCAAAATCGGCAAGGAGGTGCGGACACGCACGAGAACCGGGCAGGACAAGCTGGCGGAGATTCAAAACATTCTGCATGAAACGGTGACCGGCAACCGCATCGTGAAAGCCTTCAATACCGAGATGTGGGAGATTCTGCGCTTCAAGACGGCCGCGCGACGATTGTTCCGCGCCAATCTGCGCAATGTGCGCATTCAGTCGATCAGCTCGCCGTTGATGGACTCGATCGGCGCGGTGGCGATCGCGATGTTTCTGTTCATCGGGCGCAATGAGATTCTGCACGGCCAGATGACGATGGGGCTTTTTGGCGCGTTCATCATTTTGCTTTTCAAGCTCTACGATCCGGTGCGCAAGTTTGCGTATTTCTACAACAGCTTTCAGCAGGCGATGGGGGCCTCGTCTTCGATCTTCGGCTACTTCGATACGGAAGACGACGTGAAGGAACGGCCACATGCGATCACGCTGAAGAGATTTCAGCGGGCGATTCAATTTCAGGACGTCGGTTTCTCGTATTCGACCGAAGAGGGCGAGCACCAGATTCTGCACAACATCGATCTTGAGGTGCGGGCCGGCGAGGTGCTGGCGCTGGTGGGGCCGAGCGGGGCAGGGAAGTCTACGCTGGTGAATTTGATTCCGCGGTTTTTCGACGTGAGCACAGGCGCGATCAAGATTGATGGGAACGACTTGCGTTCTCTCACCCTGGCCTCGCTGCGCAGGCAGGTTGCGCAGGTAACGCAGGAGACGATCCTCTTTAACGATACGGTGCGCAACAACATTGCGTACGGCCGGCCGGATGTGCGGGCGTCGGTGGTGGAGGGGGCGGCGCGCAATGCACTGGCCCACGATTTTATTCTGCGCATGCCGCAAGGCTACGATACGGTGATTGGCGAGAAGGGATTTCGGCTGTCGGGCGGCGAGCGCCAGCGGCTGGCCATCGCGCGGGCCATCCTGAAGGACGCGCCGATTCTGATTCTGGATGAGGCGACGTCGGCGCTGGATGCGGAGAGCGAGTCGCTGGTGCAGATAGCGCTGGCCAACCTGATGCAGGGGCGCACGGTGATGGTGATTGCGCACCGGCTTTCAACGATACGCCGCGCCAACCGAATCGCGGTGCTTGAAGACGGCCGCATAACGGCGATCGGCAGCCACGAGGATTTGCTGACTGCTTCGCCAACTTACCAGCGGCTTTACCAGTTGCAGTTTATAGACCAGCCCGAGGCTGAGCCGGAATCAGAAACACCCTTGACGCACTACTTGCCTGGCTTTGAGCCGGCGTACGTCTTCGGGAAAGAGGAGTAAGCAAGTATGCCGATTTATTCGATGACCGGGTTTGCGCGGGCGCAGGCGCGCATACCGCTTGGCGAGCAAGACCAGCTCAGCTACACGCTGACCGTGAAGAGCGTCAATCATCGTTTTCTGGATGTGCAGTTGCGGTTGCCGCCGGGACTGGATGCGCTGGAGATGGAACTGCGCAAGGTGCTGAAGGACAAGCTGGTGCGCGGGCATGTGGATCTGACATTGTCCGTCGATCGGGCCACGCAGAAGACCGCGGGCTACAATCGCGAGTTTGTGGCCGGCTATCTTGCAGCCTTCGACGCGGCAAGCCGGGAGCATGGGCTCAAATGCGAGCCAGACCTGAACGCCGTATTTCGTTTGCCGGGCGCGCTGCAGGCAGAGAGCCGCGACGACGGAGATTTGGCGGTGCTGGCGGAGAGCGCACTCGAACAGATTGGGCCGCTGCTTGAGGAACTCAAGACGATGCGGGCGCGCGAGGGCGAGGCGCTGGCAGCGATTCTGCAGGGAACGCTGGACCGGCTGGGAGAGGCAACGGACTGCGTGGCGAAGCTGCGGCCGGAAATTGAGCAGCGATACCAGGAGCGGCTGACCCAGCGGTTGCTGGCGGCCACCGGGCCGGAGTTCAACCGGCAAAGGCTGCTTGAGGAAGTGGCGGTGCTGGTGGAACGGAGCGATATTGCCGAGGAACTGACGCGGATGACGACGCACATTGGTCACTTCCGGGAGCTATTGGCGGGCGGCGGCGAGGTGGGCAAGAAGCTCGATTTTCTGCTTCAGGAGATGAACCGCGAGGCCAATACGCTGCTGTCAAAGACAGGCGGGGTGGGCGGGAAAGGCACGCGCGTTACCGAACTGGGGCTGGCGATGAAGGCGGAGATCGAGAAGGCTCGGGAACAGATTCAGAACTTGGAGTGAAGGCAGTGGATAGTGGACAGTGAACAGTGAACAGTGAACAGTGAGACAGTGGACAGTGGACAGTGAGCGGGAGCGCAGTTTAGGCGGAAGGGAATAACGATACGTGGCGGGAATTCTTTTTATTATTTCGGCGCCTTCGGGCTCGGGCAAGAGTACGCTGGTGAGCGAATTGCGCAAGCAGTTGAGCGGCGTGGATTTTGCAGTTTCATGGACCACGCGGGCTCCTCGCGGCTCAGAGGAAGATGGACGCGAGTACCACTTCAGGTCGCGTGAAGAGTTTGAGCGGATGGTTGCAGCGGGGATGTTTCTGGAGCATGCGGAGGTGTTCGGCCACCTCTACGGCACGTCGCGCGAGTCGCTGGATGAGGCGCGGAGAGCCGGACACGATCTGCTGCTGGACATCGATGTGCAGGGCGGGGCGCAGGTGCGCGCGAGCATGCCCGAGGCGGTAAGCATTTTTGTTCTTCCGCCTAACCCTAAAGTGCTGCGCACGCGTTTACGCAATCGTAGCCGCGCGGAAGGGGTGGTGAACGAGGCGGAACTCTATCGCCGCTTGAGCGAGGCGAGCAAGGAGATTGAGAATTTTCGCCAGTACGGTTATATTCTGGTCAACGACATTTTGGACCGAGCGGTAGCGCAACTGGAAGCGATCGTGTTGTCCGAGCGCTATTTCCGGAATGGCGAAGCGATTGCATACCGTTCGCGACGGGTGTTGGAAGTGGCCGCGGCTTGCCTGCAAACCAATTCGCAGGAGCGGCTCAAGCCTGTGCTGGAGGCGTTTGGAATACTTGGCGACTCCCGCCAGCAGGAACTGAACTTCGAGGAGGAATCCGATGACGATTGAGACCAGCTTCGATTCGAACTATCGCAAGGTTCTAGTCGCGGCGCGTCGCGCTCGCCAGTTGCAGAGCGGCTCCCACGCCCTGATCAACACGCAGTCCACCAAGGCATGCCGCATCGCGCAGGACGAGATTGAAGCGGGAAAAATTTCCTACGTCAAGACCGAGGTTGCGGTGGTGAAGCCGCTGGTGGAAGGACCGGCAATTCCGATTCTGCTGAGCTGAGAAAAGCAGTGGACAGTGGACAGTGAACAGTGGACAGTGCACAGTGAACAGTGGACAGTGGACAGTGGACAGTGCACAGTGGACAGTGAACAGTGAACAGTGGACAGTGAACAGTGGACAGTGCACAGTGAACAGTGGACAGTGCACAGTGCACAGTGGACAGTGAACAGTGAACAGTGGACAGTGGACAGTGCACAGTGGACAGTGAACAGTGGACAGTGCACAGTGAACAGCTTTCGCTGGTCAGTGTTCTGCTGGATTGTTGCTCTATTGTTGTTCTGCCTGTGCGCGGTTTGAGTGCGGAATAGCTTGGAGCACTGCTTCCTGGGGCTACAGGCCGGTTGCGCGGATCACTGCGATCCGATCGGCGAACTGCTCACTGTTCACTGTTCACTGTGCACTGTGCACTGTTCACTGTTCTACAATCTAGCCATGAGAGTCACGGTGGGCGTGTCGGGTGGGATTGCTGCGTATAAGGCGGCGGAACTGGTGCGCGCGCTGCAGCGGCAGGCACTGGAAGTGCATGTGGTGATGACCGCGGCGGCTTGCAGGTTTGTGCAGCCGCTTACGTTTTCTTCGCTAACCGGGAACAGGGTGATTACGAGCCTTTGGGACGATGCGGCCGGCGGAGCGGGCGATACCGCCGCCGAACAGAACGGGATTGAGCATATCGGCGAGGCGCAGTGGGCCGAGGCGCTGGTGGTGGCTCCGGCAACGGCGAATGTTCTGGCCAAGTTCGCGCATGGCATTGCCGACGATTTCCTGACCACGATGTATCTGGCGACAACGGCACCGGTGCTGGTGGCTCCGGCGATGAACGTGAATATGTGGAACCATCCGGCTACGCAGGCGAATGTGGAGATGCTGCGGCAGCGGGGTGTGCGGGTTGTGGAGCCGGGCACTGGGGACCTGGCCTGCGGGATGGTGGGCACGGGGCGCATGGCGGAGCCGGATGCGATTGCCGATGCGGTGCTGCGCGCACTGGGACGGCGGCACGATATGGCGGGCGAGGTTGTGCTGGTGACCGCCGGGGGGACGCGCGAGGCGCTGGATCCGGTGCGGTTCCTGGGCAACCGTTCGAGCGGCAAGATGGGATACGCGCTGGCTGAGGCGGCACAGAGCCGCGGGGCCAAGGTGATTCTGGTGAGCGGGCCGACGGCGCTGCATCCACCGGCGCACTGCGAGTTGATGAAGGTGATTACGGCGGACGAGATGCGCGAGGCAGTATTGAAGCGCATGGCCGAAGCCACGATGGTTGTGAAGGCCGCTGCGGTGGCCGATTATAGGCCGGTTGCGGTGAGCGCACAGAAGCTGAAGCGCACGGGACCGATGACGCTGGAGCTGGCGCCGACAGAGGACATTCTGGCTGAGGTGGTGCGGCGGCGAAGGCCGGGACAACTGATTGTTGGCTTTGCGGCGGAGACCAACGACAGTATGGCCAACGGGCGCGCGAAGCTGGCGGCAAAGGGCGCGGATGCGATTGTGGTGAACGATGTGACCGCGGATGGCGTGGGCATTGAGGCGGAGACGAATGCGGCGACGTTTCTGACGGCGACTACTTCGATTGAGTTGGCTGAGATGCCGAAGCGGCAGCTTGCCGATCGGATTCTGGATGAGATTCTGGCGCTGCGTCGGCCGCGTCCGCTGATGGTGGAAATGGATGAGGACGACGATCTTAAGTCGCGGCAGGATCGGGTGCTGGGCGACGCGGTTCTGCCGGCGCGGCGGCAGTTGATTGTGGAGTAGGCGAATTGGCGAGACAGCTCGATGCGGCAACCCGTGAGGCTCTTGTGGAGCGCGTTCGTTTTTATCGCGACCTTGGGCTGACTGAGTTTTATCGCCGGCCTGTGGATGCGGCGCTGCTCGCTGCGGAGGCGGATGAAACGCAATCTGCGCCGGTTTACACGGAAGCCCAGCCTCCCATTGCCCGACCCAACTTTTTTGGAGAGGAACCTGCCATTTCCGCACGCAAGAGTATTACTGCTCCGCCGGAGATTGGCGGCGCTGTGCCGGCTTCGGACCGCGCTGCCGCTTTGCAGATAATTCGCGATGAGCTTGGCGACTGCACGCGCTGCGCTCTGCACAAGGGGCGCAACAAGCTGGTGTTTGCCGATGGCGATCCCAATGCGCGGCTGATGTTTGTGGGCGAAGGGCCGGGCGCGGACGAGGATGCGCAGGGGCTGCCGTTTGTGGGACGCGCGGGGCAACTGCTGAACAACATGATTGCGGCGATGGGTCTGAAACGCGAGCAGGTCTACATTGCGAACGTGGTGAAGTGCAGGCCGCCGGGAAATCGTACGCCGGAGCCGGACGAAGCGAATACGTGCACGCCGTTTCTGTTTCGGCAAATCGACGTGGTGCGGCCGCAAGTGCTGGTGGCGCTGGGGGCGACGGCGGCGACGTATCTGCTGGGGCATCGGCAGCCGCTGGCGGGGCTGCGGGGACGGGTTCATGCGTTTCGCGGGATGCAGTTGATTGTGACTTACCATCCGGCGTTTCTGCTGCGCGATCCGCGGCAGAAGAAAGAGGCCTGGGCGGATTTGCAGATGGCTATGAAGGAGCTGGGGCTGAGTAAGGCAGCTACTAGCCGCTAGCTTTCAGCTTGGGATTTTGGGCATGGGGTGTATGCGATCCCACGAATCTCGATTACCAGCAACGGCGGATCGGTCAATACATCCGGCTGCGCTCCGTTGGTGAGGACGACCAGATCCGGAACCCGAATCCGATTCTCCGATACGCGAACCCGTTGCCCCGTGCTGCCGACGATTCCCCACTCCTTGTTTGAGCGCATAGAACTGACGCGGACGGTGGGCTCCTCCATGGTGACTTGGTGCGCTCGGGTCGCAATCATTGTTAGATATCACTTCAATCGAATCGGGGCTTACGGACGCACAGCGAAGAATATTCTTTATATATCGCCGTGTCACCCATGGCGCCGCGATGAATCAGGGACAAGTTGCTCCACCGTGGACGAACGGCAGGTGCCTGCGGCGAGGCGGGCCATGGTGTCATGAAGCCTCAGCCGCCCATAAGCCGAGGATCAGAGCGTGCTAGTTGTAGTGGAGACACCTCTCCAAATGGGCGATGCCCCCGTACAAGGGAACATAGAGGCCCGACTGCGCGGTCGAAAAATCCCGCACTTCGCAACGTGTATATTGTTCTTCCTCTTAACCCATGAGGCCTTGTCGCGCGAATTGTCTGTCGCGCAAGCCGATGATAGGCCCGCCTACTTCAGATGTACGCGATCAGATCGATCTCAACCAATGAGTTACCGGGAATGCCGCCCGCAGGCGCAACGGTGGTCCTAACTGGCGGCATATTGCCCCAGCGGCCAGCATAAACGGTATTCATCTTGGGCCAATCGTTGATGTCGTTGAGGTAAACGTTGACTTTTAGAACCTTCTCCATCGAGGAGCCCGCGAAGATGAGAGTCTGTTCCAAGTCGTCCAGCACATGCTTGGTGTGCTCCTCGATTGTGCCCTTGAAATGCGCGCCCACACCGGAGAGAAACAGTAGATTGCCGTAGGAGATGGCGCTCGAAAATAACGGAGGAGCGGCCGTGGCATTCTCGGTGTTGGACGTGGGGGGATACGATTTCTTTTCCAGTTTGCCCGAGACCTGGGCCTCCACGGTTTTGACGGAGACAATGCTTCCCGCAATTGCCGCACCCATTGTCAGCGCGTTCTTCAGAATTTTCCTTCTTGATTCCTTTTGCACGATCGGCTCCCTGTGCAATCTGTTGTGTAATGAGTAAAAGCAGGCTTGCGGATGCGCGAGGACTGAGCGCAACTGACGCCCGACGATCTCCGTCTGCGCCCAGCTTGGCATAGTGTTCTTCGCCAAAGTTATCGGTACTCTCGGGCGACGCGGGATTAGAAGTTGAGACGACTGAAGAGGCAAATGCCGGCGCAGTTCCAAGCCCCGTAGCAACAGCCTGAACCCACCCGAGAAAACGGCGGCGTGAAAAACGGCCTTGATTCACGTTTGTCGACATTTGAAACTCGCGGCATCCGGATACGAATTCACACGACCGGGAACAGAATTGCGGCGGGCTCAGTCTTGTCTCCGATTGTTGCTTCGTGGTCCGAGCCATCCGCCGGGACGGCAAATCCACCACCCATAAAATCACGCCGTCCCAGTCCCCTTCGGAGCTGTACTGAATATCTCCACCAAACGGTCCGAAATGATCTTGTCCTCGCCATTCTTGAGCTGCCACACGGCAAACCCAAAGGTATTCGGATCGTCGCCATGATGTCCCCCTCCGCGACGAGCACCTGCGGGACGAGGATTTGCGGCAGCGGAACTGCCTTGAGGCTGTTCCGGTTCCCGTCCTCGCATCCCGCTCGCGCCTGCGCCCATGCTGCCAATCCCAATCGGACGGGTGTCGGCCAGCGCCTGCATCACCTCAGGTCCAGTGATCGCGAGCTTGGCTGGGTCGATATGCCAACTGTAGTTAGGCGTCACGTTGCCGAGAGCCTCGGGATTGAACTCGCGCGGAAGAGCCGTCACCCCATACTTCGCCACCGCGTCGGTAATCGTCCGCGCGCGCGCATCGTACATTTTCAATGTCGTGTCGTAGTCCTGATTGACAAATATCTCCAGCGCCTTCAGCAAGCCGAAGATAGTCTCCTTGCCCACCTTGCAGCAGCGCCCGATCCGATCCTCCTGCGGGCTCATGTTCAATAGCGAGTAGCGAATCAGTTCCTCCTTGCCGATAAGAATGCCGGAAGCTTGCGGTCCACAGATATCCTTGCCACCGCTGAACGTCAGCATGTCGAATCCGACCGCCGGATATTCCCACAGCCGCGATACCGGGGGCACGTCCGCCGACGCGTCGTTGAAGGTATAGAGGTTGTGCTCCTTCGCGATAGCTACCGTGTCAGGCCCGTTCACTTGGCCTTTGTCCGAAAGAATATTCGTGAAGTGAATCGCCAAAGTCTTTGGATTGATAGCGGCAATCATCTCCTCGCGGGTCACCACTTCAACCAGCTTCGCGCCGGTCTGCCTGATCTGATGATCGAAGGGATAGCGATGGCTCTTCTGGATGATCACTTCGTATCGGGGGCAATTCGTAATGTCGGGAACCTCCCGGATGCGATGCTCCCAGTCTTCGGTCATCATGCCGGCATACCCAACCACAAGCGCTGCGGCCGCGCCGCCTGTTACCAACCCAGTGTAGCCGGCGGGGGACTTACATAGCTTGGATATAAACTTGCCTGCGGCGATCTCCAACTCGTCGATCAAGACAAAGTGCTCGTTGCCCCGGCGGATGAGTTCCATCACCTCCGGCTTCATCACCGAACCGCCAATCACGGTGATCGTGCCATTGATGTTGATCAGGGGCGTCACACCCAGTTCGGCATAGATGTCGCCAGTCGATCCCAGACCGCTCGTGATCGGCACAATCGGGCTGCCGTCGACTGAGGGCATCGACGGCTCGGGCTTCTTGCCAAACACGCCGGCTGCGTTCGATTCCGGCGCCGACAGCAGTCCTCCGGTAACGACCCCGAGCGCCGCCAGAAACGAACGGCGGCTCCAACCTAGTTTCAAATTCATGTGCGGTTCCCTATCGTTATCGTGAGTGAAGTTACTCGCCAGCAGGCGGAGTGGCTGCGGCAGCAGGAGGAAGAACCATGGCGCAACCCGAAATCTCGATCAATGAATCTCCGGGAATCCATTCCAGGGCCATGCATGAACGCGATGGTGCTTTTCCGGGCGAAAAATAGGTCCCGTAGATCTTGTTCAACGCAACATACTGCGCATGATGCGCATCGAACCGCGCCTTCCCCGTCGGCATGGGAACCCCGTCGGCCAGCGGCAGGCAAAGAAAGACCTGGAGAGTGACGATACTGTCCATGTTGCTGCCTGCGCGTTCCAGCGTCTTTTTAAGCGCGTCCATAGTGCGGGTTACGTGCTTCTCAAAGGGATCGGTCACCAGCACATGATCGTCGTCGGGAAAGTCGTCGTTGGCGCCGGTGCCGGAGAAGTAGTAGATGCCATTCTGTATGTGATTGTTCTTGTGATGAGGCTTGTCGCCGCCAGGCGCCGACGCAACGGCCGGGGATGCCCCTTGCTGTGAAAAGAGTTTCGGGGCGCCGGCCATGAAAGCCAGTGCCGCTCCGAACTTGCCAAAGAACCTGCGCCGTGTACCAATAATCTCCATGCGATTCTCCTTCGCTGTTTTGGGTTTTGCACGCCATACCCTATCCTGCCAGAGTTGCGAACTTCTTGCCAGACCCATATTCGCCAAACAATTCGAACTTGTACTTCAGGGCGAGCTGCAAGTCCCGGTTATTGATATTGGTTGAGGTGATCTGCCCGAAGTGNNTGAGTCCCCGGAGAGCCAAATTGAGGATGATTGAGGCCGCTAAATGCCTCGAAGCGGAACTCCAGGCGTTGCTTCTCGATCGGCATCGGAAAACTTCTTTTTCATAAACAGAGCCAGCGGTTCGTTCGCAGCCCCGGAAAACCGATCCCTGGGCGTGCTGCCAAAATGGCCCACGGCCTCGGTGAAGGCGTTCACATTGAACCAATCGTTGATCAGAGTCCCTCTCAGCTCGATGGAAACAAAATTTCCCCGCACATCACGAGTGGTATAAGTGGGCTAGTATAATTTTCCCGCGACACCAAGGACTCGTAAGTCGCATCGAGGTGTGATGAAGAAGTGCATTCTTGCTCTGCTTGTGGTAGCCAGCGTGCTCGGAACGCGTACCTTTGCGCAGGTGAAACAAGCCCGCGAACAGATCATGTTTTACACGTCGGATTGGAAAGGCGAGCGTTTCCCCGATGGACGACCCAAGATCCCCGACAACTTGCTCAAGCGCGCACTCGATGTTTCCACGGAAGATATCTGGGATTTCCTTCGCGAAAAGGGATACGACAATCAGTTTGAGTCCGGCTGGCTTGCGCTGCACTCTGACAAGCCTTTCTCCGGCCGCGCCTTGACTACGCAGTACATGCCGAGCCGGCCTGACGTCGCCAAAGCCGAAGCCGCCGAAGGCAAGGCGGAAGGCCGTATCCCGTTTGGCATGAACAACAGCTGGCCAATTGCGGAACTGGTGCAGGGCGATGTTTATGTCGCGGATGGCTACGGCAAAATCATAGACGGCACGCTCATCGGCTCGAACCTGGGCAACGGCATTGCCGAGCATACCCACAGCGGATTCGTGTTTAACGGCGGCATCCGCGATGAAGCGGAGAATCGCGAGATTCCTGACTTCAACGGCTTTTACAAAGGGTACGATCCCTCAGCTTGGCAGCAGGAGGAGCTGACCTGTATCAATTGCCCTATCCGGATTGGGCGCGCCACCGTATTGCCGGGCGATCTGGTCATTGCCGATGCGCAGGGCGTCATTTTCGTTCCTGCCATCCTGGTCGAGGAGGCAATCAGCTCGGCCGAGCTAACCAGTCTGATGGACGACTATAATTTCTTACTCAATAAAGAAGGCAAGAATGGAGCGCAGTTCGAAGGCGGCTGGAACGCAGAGAAGTTTGCCGGGTTCAAGCAATGGGTTGCTGCGCATCCTGACAAGTTGAAGATGCCCAAAGATGAGTTTGAAAAACTTGTGAACGAAAGAATGGAACAAATGAATCACCGCCAGCGGCCAAGCGGCTCGCCGGCGCCATAAAATCCACCGTTGCGATGCAGCTTCTCCATGCCTCCGTTTCGTGTTCCTATGGCGCAAGAGCGCCTGGATGACGGCGCCAACATCTCCCAAATAGCGTTCCGTATCTATTAAGAGATCTGTGATAGCAATAGCTCGTGCATTGGGCCACGCTGTTGCCACGGAGCTGGCAGCGTAGGCCGACGTTCCAGCTCCGGCTAGTACCACCCGTACGTTTTGAAGCCTCTCCTGTAGTTGCAGCCGGTCTGATGCAGAACGAACCCTTTCAACGGTGGCCGGCCAAAGAACAGGCTGCCGAAGAATCTCCTGGAGGGTGTGTAAAGGGGCGTCGTGGCGGCTAGTCTTTGTGGCCAGGCTCGGAATTCTGGGTCACGCTTAAACTCCGTTCATCAGTCGGGCAACTTCAAAACATTGGCGAAGCATGTTTCGCGAATCCGCCGAATTCGAAGCCGTATGTAAGAATATGTTCGCATTACGCGACCGTCAAGACTTTCATTTTGTAGTCTTCGAAACCAAAATTGAAGCGATATGTGCACCGACCTCGCCCCAGAAGCGTACCGGACGATGACTGCTTGAATATCAATTTGTGTCCTGGATATGCTCTGGAGCGTTGTTTCCTGTGGGGATTGCAGGACATTTCAAACCAAATTTGACGCGGCCGCCTCAGAGAAAACCCAAATTATGGAGATTTGCTCCTCTTTTTTCTTGACAATGGTAATGATAAATCGTAAAAAAAGGACACTACTCGAAAGGTTTCACAATTGAGGGAAACGCGAGCCGCCCGACACGAAAAACAAGCAGCCGCAGCATTTCAACTGGGCACAGGTATTTCAATTGAGGGAAGGCAGCACAAATGAATCCAGCAGATAAAAGCACGAATGCAGGATGTCAACTCTTCAACAGCGCACAATGCACGTCCGCAATGCTTCTCCTATCTTTCTTAGTTCTCGTCCTATGTGCACCTTCGGCATTTGGCCAGTACACAACAGCACGTCTAAGCGGGACGATCCAAGACAAGTCCGGCGCAGCAATCCCCGGAGCGGCCGTGACCGTCGAGCAGGTCGGGACCGGATATAAGCAGCAGGTCAAATCGGGACAAGCAGGGGAATACCTGTTTCCAGGCCTGCCCGTTGGCGAGTATCAGTTGACCGTGGAAATGACCGGCTTCAGTACCTATCTGCAAAAGGGAATCGGATTGGAAGTTGGTCAGGCGGCCAGCCAGAAGGTCACCTTGGCGGTGGGAGCGGTAACCCAGCAGATCACGGTGGAGGGCAGCAGCAACCAGGTGACAACCGACGACGCGGCGATCATGCAGGTTATCGATGAGAAGAGCATGGAAAGCATGCCGTTGAATGGCCGCGAGGCGCAACAGTTGGTCTTTCTTGTCCCGGGCGCAGTCGATGTCTCAGGACAGAACTGCGGCGCCAATTGTGAAGGCGGAGTTCTTCCCGGCGAGCAATATGCAAAGGTCAATGGCGGCGGCTCAAACGGCGTCTATTATTTGTTGGATGGCGTGGATTATAACGACATGTATATCAACACTAATCTGCCCTTCCCCAGTCCGGACGCGTTGCAAGAATTCAATGTGCAAACCGATAACATGAGCGCCACTTATGGAAACGCTACAGGCGGAGTGGCGAATGTCGTAACCAAATCCGGCACAGACCAATTTCATGGCGATGTCTTTGAGTATCTCCGCAACTATGCGATGGATGCCAAGAACTACTTTGCTACTTCTCCAAATCCGTTGAAGCAGAATCAATTTGGAGGCACCATCGGCGGGCCAATCCTGAAAGGCAAGCTGTTTTTCTTTGGATCCTATCAAGGCACACGCCAAAACACCTCCGACAATGGCCTGAGTTCCCAGGTACCGACGCAGGCTGAGCGTAGCGGAGATTTCTCGGTTCTTCTCCCCGATACAGTATTGACGAACCCCGACCCGACCTCGCCCTACCAATTCGACAGCAACAATGCGATCAATCCAGCAGCCTTCGACCCAACGGCGCTCCATTTGTTGAATCACATTCCTCTTCCGAATGACCCGGCGGATGGGCCCAACTATTTGAAGTACAACGGCGCACCATCTGTCCAGAATACTGACGAATACCTGGTCAAGATTGACTACAACCGCGGCAAACATCATATTAGCGGGCACTATTTTCAACTCCGGTACACAGTCCCGATCATCGTCCCGCCATCGAGCAACATCCTTGAAGGCAATGAAGAAGATCCACAAAATCAGGACCTGAAGAATGTCAGTGTGGTCGACATCTACACGATTTCGCCCAACATTCTTCTCAATAGTTATTTTGGATGGACAGGTAAGACCGGCTTGACGGAATCGCCCGCGCCTTTCAATATTGCTCAGGCGGGCGCAAACATTGCCCAGCCCACGAACTTTCCGGCGACACTCAATGTTGTTGTGCCCGGAGCGTTCACCGTTGGCGACCAACCGTCTCCCGGAACGTGGAATCACAGCGACATATCCGATCGTGAAATCGCCACGTTTGTCAAAGGACCGAATGAACTCCAGTTTGGTGGCGAATGGGAACATATTCATCTTCCCATGGGCAATTCATATCAGGCCGATGGCAACTATAACTTTGGTGGCAACCTCAGCGGAGATAATCTTTCCGACTTTCTTCTGGGCGACGTATCGAGCTTTACGCAGGCGGGCGGTTTGTACCTTGATTTTAGCGGAAACGACTGGAGTTTCTTCGTACAGGACAACTGGCATGCGGCTTCGCGGCTCACAGTGAACGTCGGCGTACGCTGGGATCCATTCTTCCCTTACACGGATAGCGACGGACGAGTGGCGTGTTTTGTGCCCGGAGCGCAATCGGTGCGCTACCCCAATGCGCCTCAGGACCTGATCTTCGGCGGAAGTCATCACGATGCTGGATGTCCCGCATCCTCCATCTACAACAACTTGAGCAATATTGGCCCGCGCGTGGGCTTTGCATACCAACTGTCGGCCGATGCCAAGACCAGCATTCGCGGTGGAGCAGGCTATTATTACCAGGCACCCAATGGGGTAGCGTTCGAAGATGTTGTCGGTGTTCCTCCGTTCGCTCCTATCGTGAACATTACGAATACCAATTTCACGAATCCTTATTCCGCCGTGGGTATGGCGAATCCGTTTCCCGCCTCGTTTGGCCCAATCAATCCGGGCGCTTCGGTGACGTTCCCGCAGAACATCGCTTTTACGCAGATCTTCGACAGGCACTTCCGGCTTCCTCAAATTCTTACTTATAACCTCACCTTGGAGCGCGAGTTCGGTTCCACTTGGTTTTTAAGGGCGGAATATGCGGGGAACCACGGGGCTCACCTTGGTGGTACGGGAGATCAGGAGGCGGGACTGCTCCAGTTGAATCCCTCGGTTTATATTCCGGGGCAGTCGACGGAAGACAATATCCAATCGCGTCTCCGCTACCCAAACTACGGGTTCATCGGTTCCATCAACTCAGGAGTCAACAGCAATTACAATGCCGGCCAGCTTGAACTCGAAAAGCGCTTAACATATGGCCTGACCTTCCAGACGAATTTCACGTGGTCGCGCTCATTGAACGACTTCGGTCCCAATGGACAGCCGGGGACATTTGGAATTTACGGCATCAATACCTGCGCTTGTGGCCGCTCTCTTGACTACGGCCCTGACGCCGGCGACGATAACAAGGTCTTCAGGTTGTCGGGAAATTACGCTCTTCCTCGCGTCCCGGTCAAGGGTGTTGCGGATAAGGCGATTAATGGATGGAACCTGAGCTATATCTCGAATTGGCAAACAGGCTTTCCGTTCACCGCGTTCGCAGAGGACGACAATTCCTTCAGTGCGATGGGGAATGACCGCCCCGACATTACGGTGGCAAATATTGCGCAGACGAAGCTGAGTTCCGGGCGCTCCCATGCTGAGCGGATCAATGAGTGGTTTAACACTGCCGATTTTGTTCCCAATGCAATTGGCACATACGGAAACATTGGCAAAAACTCTCTTCGCGGTCCGAGGCTTTTCACAACGGACCTGGCTCTACTGAAGGCTGGTAAGGCAGGCGAACGCATTCGGTATGAATTCCGGGCAGAATTCTACAATGCCTTCAACAATGTTAACTTTGGCAATCCCGATGCAGGCCTTCAGGATGGCCCCGGTGTCTTCGGCGCAATCACCTCCGCCAATGATCCTCGGATCCTGCAAATGGCTCTGAAGCTCAGCTTTTAAGAGACTTTTAGCTAAGCAGGTGCCTGGGCAAAACGTAAGTTGGCGTCAACGCCACTTATGTACGTTTAGGCACCTTGTTGTTGTAACTTTGGAGTCCCCGATAGGGGATCGGTAAACCCCTCGCCTTCAGGCGACGGATGGTACTAGGCTTGTATGGATGGAAGACTACAAGCGTGGCATGTGGGACTGCAAATATCACCAGGTGTGGACGACGAAGTACCGGTATGCGGTTCTTGCGGGGGATGTCGGCCAGCGATGCCGGGAATTGCTTCGCGAAATTTTTCGGAGCCAGGAGATGGTGATCTACACTGGATCGATCAATCGGGATCATGTTCACATGCTGATTGGTATCCCGCCGCACATAGCGGTGCCGCGGGCAATGCAATACCTGAAAGGGAAGAGTTCGCATAAACTGCTGAGCGAATTTGCGGGTCTGCGAAAGCGGTATTGGGGTCAACATCTGTGGGGTGGGGTTATTGGGTGGCGACGAGCGGCAATGTGACCGATGAAGTCTGGAAACGGTATATCGAGGAACAAAAGCCCCCGGAGCCAGACGATGACTTCAATGTGGTGTAATCGGCCGCATGGCCGATCGATCCGGCTTTTAGCCTTAACCGAAGCCACCGCCTGTTAGGCGGTGGAGGATTCACAATCGCATGTGCGGCGGGATGCTGAGAATTGTGACCATATTCATGAGTGCAACACGCGGATGGACTTCAATGAAATTGAAAGCTCTCTTATGCGCTCTAGTTATGTGCGCGACGATTCTGAACGGCTATGCCCAGAAAGAGACGGTCGTCATCCGGCCGGTTGAAACACCGGATGTTCTCGTCAATCCCGGCATGGGGATTACCACATTTCAGCGCTTCAATGGCCAGGAACTCAATCCTCCGTATACTTGGTCGGAACGCGGGCCGGTTGAAAAACTGCACGATGCAAACTTAAAGCCGGATTTTCCGGATACTTCGATTGCCTATCTGCGGTGGTACTGGAGCGCCCTTGAACCGGAGCACGGGAAATTCCGGTGGGACATTATTGAGCTAGCCTTATCCGAGGCTCAGAAGCATGGGCAGAGATTGGCAATTCGCCTCATGCCGTATTCAGACCGCGATCCGCTGCCTGACTGGTACCGCAGTTCCGGAGCACGGCGGACGAACGCATCTATGGACAAAGACGGAGCAATCTGGCAGCCTGATTTCAGCGATCCACTGTATCTGAAGTACTGGGGTGAGCTGGTTGCGGCAGCAGGCGAACGTTACGACGGCAATCCCACCCTCGACAGCGTCGACATCTCCTCCGTCGGGTATTGGGGCGAAGGATGGAGCAGCTATATGCCGGCATTCCAGTTTCAAAAGCCGCTTATCGACATTTGGCTGCAGGCGTTTCAGCATACAACGCTGCTGATGAACTTCGACGAGCCGGAGGCGCTGGCCTACGGCACCCAGCAGGGAGCCGGATGGCGACTGGACTGCCTGGGCGATATGAAAGCGAATGATTCGGAGATGCTGGACCAGTACCCGGAAGAAATCGCGCGTACCGGCATTCAGGATGTCTGGAAGCACCGTCCCATATCGCTGGAAACTTGTGGCACGCCTTCAACCTGGCTGCGCGATGGCTACGATGTAAATTACATTCTCGACCAGGCTTTGCGCTGGCACGTCACTTCCGTCAATGTGAAGTCCTCACCGATCCCCACACAATGGCGTGCGCAGTTTGCGGATTTTGAGAAGCGCATGGGCTATCGATTCATTCCGCGCCGCCTGGAGTATCCCGCGCATATCGCTGCGGGCTCCATGATCCCTGTTCACATGTGGTGGCTGAATGCCGGAGTTGCGCCAATTTACAAGGAATACAAGCTGGCCGTGCAACTGTGGTCGCAGGGAGATCAAGCTGTTATCCGAGTGCCTGTCGAAGTGACAAAGTGGCTTCCTGGCGATTCCGTCGTAGATGAATCGCTCTATATCCCCGCTAACCTGAGAGCAGGGAAGTATCGTTTGCGTATCGGCATTCTCGACCTGGAAACTGGAAAGCCAGCCATACGGCTACCTATCGACGGGAGGCAGCCCGACGGATGGTATGACATGGGATCCATCGAGGTTGAGCGATAGATGTATTGGACCGAGGATCCAAATGCGACCGAGAACTGCCTTCTATCATTGCCAGCGTGAAGGTTGCAGTACGCGATCTCGGGGAAAGGTGGATACGCGCTTGACGCACGAGATGTCGCCCCCCTTCTCCGCAAGTCGTTCGAGAGCGATGTTGCCCAGGGGGTCGTCTCCAAGCCGCGTCACGAAACCGACAGAGACGCCAAGCGCGGCCAGGTTATGGGCCACAATCGCGGAGGAACTCCCCAACGTCATTCCAAAGCCACTCGCCAACAATTCGCGTTCCAGCAGCATGACCTCAGGAAGCCCGTAAAGAATGAGATCCATGTTGATTTCGCCAGCGATCGTGACATCGAAGCGCTTCTTCATATTGCTCCCTGCGCCTCGAGGGCGCAGTGCGGATAAATTCTGACACCGCTGACCACGCGATTAATTACACCGTCCGGGCTTGGGTTGTCGGGGTTCAAGCCAATCAGTAAGCTCAAATGATAGCCGAGCAATTGGGGCCCCAGAATTTCAAACGGTGTACGCAGCGCATCGTCCGTGTGCGGCGCCACGGCAGGGATGAGGAGATCGAAAAGGCCCAGGGATTGTTCGTAGTCCGCGATGCCCACCAGGTAACCGATCTTCTTGGCACGAAGTTCACGAATCAGATCCCGCTCATAACTGCGGCGCACCGGATCGCTGGACAGGAGGCAGAGGACAAGAGTGTCTGGCGTGACGAACGACATGGGACCGTGGCGAAGGCCGAGATACGTTTCGCAAACCAGCGGGAACCGGCCCGCGGTCATCTCCAGCGACTTGAGCCCGGCCTCTCGCTGCCAGCCAAGCAGAGGAGAGGAAGAAAGAACCACCATCCGATCACGAACGCGGGTGGCTGCGCGCTGGCAAGCTTGATCGATGTCCGCCAGCAGCGAGTCAGCACGTGCGCTCAACTGCTTCTCGACGGCTACGATGGCCTCCGGTTGAGCCAGGGCAAGGCCGGCAAGCACCAGATTAGAGAACGCGCTCGTCATTACCAGGCTCTGGTCATTGGCGCGTGGATCAAGCACGATAAGGCCGTCAAGGCTGGACCGGGACAATGCGCCATCTTCATCGCAGACAATGGCGAAGTGCTGAATGTCCGGTCGCAAGGCACGAACCTGCTCGACCACTGCGGCGCTCTCCGGGCTGCTGCCTGAGCGGGCAAGAGAGATCACAGCATCGACATTCGCCAGGTAACGCTCTGCATCGACGAGCAGGTCTGTCGTGGGAACTGCGATGGCCTGTGGCCACGCGGCCGCCACAGCATTTGCCGCGTATGCCGAAGTGCCCGCACCCGTCAGCAGGACGCGAGCTCCCTTGAGCTTTTTGTTTAGCTGCATCTGCTGCGAGGCTGAGCGAACTATTTCAAGGGTTACCGGCCACAAAAGTGGTTGCTGAAGGATTTCAGGCAGGGTATACCGGGGCGCGGTGAGCAGGCTGTCGTTCGGGGTTGCGATTCGATCGTGAGACATCAAAACTCCAATTCTAGATAGAGAACAAGAAGCAACTGCGAAGCATCAGTTTCATAAGAACGGATAAATGCGAAGCTATACGGAAGAATATAACTATATTTCGAAAACAGCAAGTCATTAATATTGGCATATCGAAACGCTTTGGGCGAGTAACTTCTAGGATGATGCTTCACTGCTTCTTTCTCGGTATGCCGAAAGTCTGACATCCCCAAAATCCCCGAGCATTCCCCAAAAGCCCTTGTCGTATCAAATGCCATGAGCCAAAGTCGACGTGATTCGCGGGCCTTCCGAAGGAGTTCCTGGGAATCCTCGTACTGTGCGCGCCGGGGAAATGGGAAGCCCAAGGAGGCTCCTCCTAAACCTAGTCCGGCGCTGAAAGGCGCATCACGGAATCTTTCAATATTTTTGTTTAATAGCGACGATTGACGAGACGCGATTACAGTCGTAAGATAACGAAACATCACAATCGCGCGTGCTCTGCGTTTGCCGTTCATTAGAGCTGTTCCCTCCGGGCGGCGACGCGCCGTGGGCGGTGAGCTGCATAGGTTGGACGATCCAAAACACCGGTGCAGGTGAAAGGAGTCGCAGTGAATCGATCAATCAGGTGTCTTTGTGCTTGTCTGTTGGTAGGCGTGGTTGTGCTGGCGAGCCGGGCAAATGCGAGTAGGCAGGCACGACAGGACGCGCCCGATGGAGCACAGACACGTGGCTCGATTCGCGGGAAGTCGCTGTCGGTCAGTATCAATTCCGATGGCTCGTATTCGATCGCCCTCTCGGGTCTTCCTGGCGCAGTTCTGCGCTCCAAAGTCGAGGCGGACGTAAACGATGGCGTTCTGCAATCGTCCGCGTACCCTCAGCACAAGATTGTGCAGTCGGAGTTTCACGACGAATTCGGTTCGGGCTCAAAGTTGATCGTCACGCACAGCGGCTTGCCGGGCACGCCAGACCTTGTTTGCACGATCCGTCTTTACCAGGAGCAATCCTGGGGCGACATTGCAGTCGAGGTGCTTAACACGACAGACAAAGCTGTGTCAGTACAGGCGATTCGTAGCGTTCAGACATCGGACTCTCCGGACATAAATCTGAACGGCCCGGAATCCGATGACCGGGTTTTATCGGATAGTTATAGCGAGGACAGGCCGCAACTCGCGATTCGCGACCTGGGCGCCGCGCCAAAAGGAATGCTTCGGGCGGTAGGAAGCCAACTGATCTATAACCGGAAGAGCGGCGAAAGCCTTTTCCTGAGCGCCCTCACTACCAACCGGCTGCTTACGATCTTTCATCTCAAGGAACAAGGTGCGGGCGCTGACGCGAAGATCGTTTCCTACGAAGCAGCGTCAACTGGAACAACGGAAATAATGAAAGAGGAATCGCTCAGGCATTCTCCTCCCGCTGAAAGGGTGACCCTGAGCCTTCCGGTCGAACCGGGGGCGAGCCTGTCTTCCGAGCGTCTCATGTTCGCCGTTGGGACGGACTATCACGCGCAACTGGAGCAGTACGGACATGCGATCAAGCTACTGCACAAGGCTCGCGTCGACGCGCCAACTCCGATTGGATGGTGGAGTTGGACGGCTTATTATTTTGGGCTCAACCAGGGGGCCGCGATTACCAATGCGCAGTGGCTGGCTGAGAATCTCAAAAAAAGCGGCTACAAGTATTTTCAAATTGACGAGGGATATCAATACGCGCGCGGCGAATACGCTACGCCCGATGCGAGTCTGTTCCCCCGCGGTATGGGCTACGTTGCAGATGCTGTGCGTGGCAACGGTCTGACGTTTGGAGTGTGGACGGCGCCCTTCGAAGTATCCGAGCGCGCGTGGGTTTATCAGAACCACAAAGATTGGTTGCTGCATAACGCAGCCGGTCAGCTCATCCATATCGGCGATGTGACCGAACGCAAAGATCTGCTGTACGTGCTCGACACGACCAACCCCGGCGCGCAGGAATATCTCAAACAGACCTATAGCGCGCTCTATAACTGGGGCATCCGCTTCATCAAGATGGACTTCATGGACGACACGGCGGTCGAAGGCTCCTACTACCGTCCCAACACGACGGCGCTCGAGGCTCAGCGAATCGGCCTCGATATCATTCGCAAGACCATGGGCGAAGACGTGGTGCTCGATAAAGACGGGAGCGTCATGCTTAATCCCGTCGGATACGTGGACGCCGGACGCATCTCGCAGGACACGGGACACACTTTCGAGGCTTCCCGAGATGCAGCTTCAGGAATTGCCGCCCGCTATTACATGAATCGCAATTTCTTTATCGCCGATCCCGACGCATTCAGTGTCTCGACGCAGACCGTAGACGACCAAGCCTGGCACGGCGGACAACGGCCGCTGACACTGGAGGAAGCAAAGGTCTCGATTGCTCTGTCCGCGGTCTCCGGCGGCATGTTCGAGCTTGGAGACGATCTCCCAACTCTTGGATCATCATCTGAACGGCTGGCGCTGGTAAGGACCACGGAACTGATCGACATGGCCCGCCTCGGCCATGCATCCCTGCCTGTCGACTTGATGACCTATGCGGCCAGCGACGTTCAGCCAAGTGTATTTCTGCTCAAAGAAGACAATCGGCAGTCAATCCTCACCGTCTTCAATTGGACCGAGGGTGAACTGAAGCGAAACCTGCGTTTCACCGACCTCGGGTTGAAAGAACCGGGGAAGTACCAGATCACGGAAGTCTTCGGAGACAAGAGCTGCTGCAGTCCTTTAGGCGATGCGATCAATCTTGTTCAGCCGGCCCACTCCGTGCGCATGTTCAAACTAGTCGAAGATGGCATTCAAGCCGAGCCGCCTGCGTTCGAGGTTCGCTCTGCAACCGAGGCAAAAGCAGGAGAGACGATAACCTTCAGTGCCGATGCTTTGGCTGGCCAGGAGCCCGCGCTCACGATCCATTGGGAATTCGGCGACGGATCGACTGAAGACGGGATGAAGGTTCAACACACCTACACTCAATCGGGCAAATACACGGTGCGCGCAACTGCAACGGGCCTTGAGACAATCACGAGCTCCAAAACCGCTTCCGTGAAGATCTCAGGAAATATCGCGACGCGGTTTGTTCCGGCGAACAAGAAGCGGCCCGAGTAAAATGCCTGAGGGTCTGCGCTGAGACTTGTTGGGAAGGCGCAACTCAGAGAAACACGCACCAACAAGAGATGTCTTCTCAGGCATGGATTCCACGGCAGAGATAGAAACGGCCGCCCCCGGCCTGCATCGCACGCTGAAGCTTCACCATTTGATCCTTTACGGGATCACCATCATTCAGCCCACGGCGCCAATGAGCATCTATGGCGTCGTGAGTAATGCGGCACGTGGACACGTAGTCACAACCATACTCATCGCCATGTTTGCCATGCTATTTACCTCTGTCAGTTATGGCAGAATGGCGCGCGTCTATCCCAGCGCGGGATCGGCTTATTCCTACGTGGGCAAGGAGATTCACCCACTGGCCGGATACGTGGTCGGCTGGTCCATGCTCATGAACTACATGCTGAATTCCATCATCTGCACAATCTGGTGCAGTGCCGCCGCGCAAAACATTGTGCTCAGGTTCCCTATGCGGCATGGGCCGTTGCGTTTGTCCTCGTGTTCACGGGGCTCAATCTGCGAGGGGTGCAAACCTCAAGCCGCGTAAACACATTGCTGGCGCTGGGTATGAGCATTGTTGTTGTGGCCTTCATCGCGGAAGCCATTCATTACGTTGCACAGGTGGCCCGTTGGCGGTCAATGGCTGCTGCCATTTTACGATCCAACCACCTTCGCTACCGGCCGAATGTTCCACGGGGCATCCATTGCCGTGCTGACGTACATCGGGTTCGACGGCATCTCGACCATGTCAGAAGAAGTTGAGAATCCTCGCCGCAATATTCTCCTGGATACTGTCCTGACCTGCTTTGCCATTGGCGTGTTGTCCGCCATCGAAGTGTATCTCGCGCAGCTTGTAGGGCCCGGGCGCACCCCGTTTCCACTCTCGATGGTCGACACTTCTTTTGTTGAAGTCGCACATCGCGTCGGCGGAAACTTCCTCTTTCAACTGCTCAATGCCACACTAACTCGTGACCGTCCCGTGGCCACGAGCCTCAGCACACGACAGACGCCGCAAACTTCTGAGATTCCACTCAGTTTCCGCAGGCCGCCGCGTAAGGCCGCAACACTCCACGAATGCGGTGGATGATGAGAGAATGCGCATCGGGTTGCAATGTGCCGGCGCGCACGGCGCGATATTCATCCGGAAGAAAGCAGCTCAGCAGCGTTTCCGGAATTGAATTGCCTCCCAGGTTTGCCATCAGCACATCGACCGCTTCTATTACGCGCGGCTCGTGCCAGTAGTAGCGCACGCGGTCGCTGTAACTGTAGCGTCGCAGCAGATGCGCGGCCTGCTCATCGCCCGTGTAGTGGTGTTGCCAGTTCGCCGGCTTGTCAAGCATGACTCGCTCCAGCACATCCACCAGGTGCGAACACTGCCACTGTGGCACAAGCTCAGCCTCGATCTGCGCGAGAGCGGTCAGAGCTTCTCGCATGGCAAATGTCAACGCGGGGCCAACCTTAAGAATGGCAAAACCGTCCCGCACCAACTGGCGATACGCCTCGGGGCGCTGGTAATCGGTTGAGTGCGCCTCGTAGACCAGGCCTGCTTCTTCATCGAGCAGTGCAGTCAGATGCCCTGCTCGCGACGGATCGTAATCGACCACGCTGTCATGATTGAATTCAACCCCCGGTTGAACAACCAGCGCAATCACCCGCGGCCAAACATCGGCTAGCCGAGCCTGTTCGAAGACTCTGCGGTGAATGGCCAGTGTTTCGGCGGCGGCCTCGCGGCTAGTCACGGCGAGTTCGTTCAGGCTTTCAGTTGCCCCGCCGGGTATGGGCACCTCGGTGCCGATGACATACACTGGCTTCTGGTCGCCGCAGGCTCGCTCGGCAACTGCGCACAGAGTCGCAGCGCGGGCCGCGACCGCCTCTCCAGAGAGCGGCTCGGGATCGCCACCGCAAGCCATGCTAGCATCGAGGTGAATCTTCTGGAAGCCCGCTTTGACGTAGGCCTCGACAGTGAGTTCGGCCTGCTGCATGGCCACCATCGCGTTTTCCCTCTGCCAGGGATTAGGCCCCAGGTGATCTCCGCCGAGGATCAACCGGGACTCATCGAAGCCCTTGCTTGCAGCGATCTCCACAACACGCCGCCGAAAATCTTCAGGCAGCATGCCAGTGTACCCGCCTAGATGGTTGACCTGGTTGGACGTGGCTTCAATCAGCAGATCGGACCCATCTTCGATTGCCTGGTCGAATGCTGCTTCAAGCACCCAGACATGGGCGGAGCAGACAGAATAGATTCCACGCGGTTGAGCCTGGCGCCGCGCAACGGCTAATTGCTGCAAAATCTTCGACACTGTTGCTCCTCCATCGGGCAGCATTAACCATTGGTCGGAATGAAGGCAGTTTTCCAGCGAGTTCGGGCCTGCACTTTCAATCGAAACGCGCCATTTAGGTAATTCTATATTAAGTGAAAGTAATCGAAAATTCAAAAAATTCAGAAAAGAGCCAAAACGACTTTGGGAGTTAATTTAATTGCGCTTGGTTATTGTACTTCTGCTCCGAGGCAACTAAGGAAGCTCTGATTAAGTTCGAGGTTTGCTGTTTTGAACTTCGAGGCTTGCCGTTTTGAATGGGCGTGGCTTTGCAGCTTGCGGAAAAATTTACGTCGGAGGGAGGCGGGGGTTTCACATGCTACGGAAAAACCCTTATTTGCTGCATTTAAGATCCAATCGCGAAGGTGTCTTCGACTTTTGGGGTTAGTGCATGTTTGGATTTCGGTTTTTGTTTCGCTTCTGGATGCCGTTTTACCGGCCTCCGGACACACTTCAGCCCTAGTTGGCCGTTGCTTGAATCGGAATCAGTCCCGCATGCGGAGCAGGTTATAGGCCGTGATGGTCAGCCGATAGAACCAGTCCACCCGCTTCAGGCCGCGTAGCTTGACCTGGCGCATCGGGCGATCCAGCTTGCTCCAGCCGAAGGCCCGCTCGATGAGCTTACGTCTGCGCTGGCTGATGGTGCGTCGTTCTACGCATACCTTTTACTTAAATCAAACGCCTGTGGAGAAAAAGTGACTTGGATGGGACTTTTTCCGCAGCCTGTGAAACCCCCGCACAAAGCCAGCAGAATAAACGCCGGCTTTAGCCGCGGACGAGCTTTCTCGACCCGTCCTGACCCGAAATTCAAGTCTTTCCGCTGCCTCTTTGGCTGTGCCGCCTGAATCACCTCAGTTCGCTGGGCTTTAGCCGCTGAGGGAATGCTTGGTGCCAACCAGAAGATTTTCTTGTACCGCTTATTCAGAGATTCCCTAAAGGTTCTGAAAATCGTTCTTCGTCAGCCCTTGCCGCGACAGAGCGCCCTTTTCGTAAAAAGTTGGCAACTGGCCGAAATCGAAATATTCGGGATGGAAAAAAGAGCTCATCGGTGCGGTCAGAATGCTCGAAGAAAGCTCCAGGCGGGCCCCAATCTAGTTCAAGGGATCCGAAGATTCCGTTTTTCTCCGCATCGCAACGTTTCTCCGGGCTAAACTGTTAATTGCAGTAGAATAGGCAACAAAAACGAGGGTTAGAATGGCGAAGGACACTGCAACCCCTGAACCCGTCAGCGGTGCGATGGCGCATGAAGCTGCCAATAGCTCTTCCACAACAGACGCTCCTATCGAGGGGCTGATGGCGGAGGAGCGGCGGACGCAGATCTTGCAGATCGTGCGCACTTCGGGGCGAGCGAAGGTCAATGAGCTCACCCACCTCTTCAACACCTCCGCGGTCACCATCCGCAACGACCTGAATGAATTGCATCAGCGCGGCCTGGTTGTCCGTTCGCATGGGGGCGCCATGCTGTCGGACGGCATTTTGCGGGAGCCGCCCGTGCTCGAGCGTCTAAAGGAGCATTCGGATGAAAAACAGCGCATCGGCGCCCGCGCTGCGGCCCTTATCAACGACGGCGAGACGATCATTCTCGATTCCGGCACCACCACGCTGGAGATTGCACGCCACCTGAAAAAGAAGCAGGGACTGCACGTCATCACCAACGGGGTCAACATTGCGGTCGAATTGCTGGATGCTCGAGACGTTCAAACTTTCATCATCGGGGGAACGGTGCGCGGAGAATCGGCCTCCATCAGCGGACGATTCAGCGAAGAGATGTTCGATCAGTTCTCGGCTGACAAGCTGTTTCTGAGCGGAGCCGGATGCGATCTGGAATTTGGTATCAGCGGAGCAAACCTTGAGGAGACGATGGTGAACCGGGCCATGCTTCGGATCTCACGCGAGATCATTCTCGTAGCTGACGCCAGCAAGTTTTCGAAGCGCAGTATGACCCGCATTGCTCCTTTTTCCGAGATCGATACCGTAATCAGCGATACCGGTCTGCCCGAAGAGACTCAGGCTAAGTTGTGTGCCCTGGGCTGCAATCTGATTCTGGTGTAGCGAACCGGGCTCCCGTCGCCCCCGCGCGAATTGGAAGACAATTCCCTTCCACAGTTTTGGGGGTGTGCGGAAGTGCCGTCTCGTTCAGGCCACTGGTGTCATCTCAAACAGCATACGTCTCGAAATGACACCAGTAAATGACCAGTTGGCAGGTAGTTATATCTGGGGGGCTTGATGGGAATGGGGAACGGAAGAGGGCAGAAAACAACTATAAATTATTGATTTTAATGGAGGAGAAACTTCCAAGCAGGTCGAGATACGTCAAGTCAAGTCGAGATAAGCGGGATTAGTACTTGGGTTATTGGCTGCCCGTCAGGGATTCGAACCCCGATATGCTGCTCCAGAGGCAGCTGTCCTACCGTTGAACGAACGGGCACCAAGCTTGATGCGAGGCTGGTCTCGCGGCCACATTGGCTTCGACCCCGGCAGGGCGCCAGATCGGAAAAGCCAACCTATTCATCATAAGTGCTTTCCCGGCCATGGTCAAACCCAACTCTATTATTGAAGAGCGCCCAGCAACGCACTCATAGGACACTATACGGCGATGAGATAAGAGAACATCCCTCGGGGGTCTAAACAGGCGGCGAAATGAGGGCGAGATCTGGGCGAGATGCCCTAAAGGCATATCTCAGGGCCTGAAGGCCTCATCGATTCGGGGCAACTCATGCCGGGGTTGAAATCCCGGCCTACCGCCTGAGCGAGCTTGACCGCGGATTTTCGCAAATCCTTCATTTTATTGTGCCAGCCACGCGCTAGCGCTCTGGATATACACGTTTTGTGATTTGCGTCATGTTCCGCCCGCCCGGCAATTCGGCGAGAGTGATGCGAAACACTTGTGATGGGGCTCACAGCGGGTCGTTATTTGTGGTGCGTACTTTCGATCACGTCAGTCGGCGAGATCCTGAATTCAAGAATCTGTTCGTTCAGCCTGAGGAGATCGCCTTTACCTGCACAGCGAGCGAGGTAGGCATGGGACAGTCGATTTGGAATTCGATGGAGCAGAAGGGCTACAGCCGCAGAGACTTCTTACAGTTCTGCGCCGCGGCCGCGACGGCAGCAGGATTCGGTCAAACCGGAGTTGCGCAGGTTGTCTCTGCGTTCGAGAAGAAAGAAAAGCCCGCAGTGGTTTGGATGCATTTTCAGGAGTGCACCTGCTGCAGCGAGTCGTTCATACGCGCGTCCCATCCGATTGTGTTGGATGCGCTGCTGGACGTTTTATCGCTGAATTACTCGGAGACATTGATGGCCGCGAGCGGCTTCCAGGCGGAGAAGAGCCTGAACGACACGATTGCGAACAACAAGGGCAAATACATTGTGCTGGTGGAAGGCGCCGTGCCCACCAAGGACGACGGGGTTTACTGCATGATTGGCGGCAAGACGGCGGAGTCGATTTTGCAGACGGTGGCCAAGGATGCGGCGGCGGTGATCGCGTGGGGCAGTTGCGCGTCGAATGGATGCGTGCAGGCGGCCAAGCCGAATCCGACCGGGGCGACGCCGATTTACAAGCTGATCGACAAGCCGGTGATCAACGTGCCGGGCTGCCCGCCGATTGCCGACGTGATGATGGCGGTGGTGACGCACCTGCTGGTGCTGGGACAGGTTCCGGCGCTCGACAGCCAGGGACGGCCGAAGGAATTTTATGGACGGCGGGTGCATGACACCTGCTATCGGCGGCCCAACTACGATGCGGGGCTGTTTGTCGAAGCGTTCGACGACGAGAATGCGCGCAAGGGATATTGCCTTTACAAGATGGGCTGCAAGGGGCCGGTCACTTACAACGCCTGCTCGGTGGTGAAGTGGAACGAAGGCACCAGCTATCCGATTCAGTCGGGTCACGGATGCATTGGCTGCAGCGAGGCAGGCTTCTGGGACAACGGGCCGTTCTACCAGCATCTGCCGTCGTTCCCCGGGTTCGGCATCGAGAGCACGGCCGATACGGTGGGGACGGTGGTGGGAATAGCCACAGTGGCCGGAGTTGCGGCCCACGCGGTGGTGACCAACATTCGCAAGCGCAAAGTGATTGCGGAAGTGCACGCTGAAGATCAAAAGGAGTCGTGAAAGCCTATGACACGCGTAGTCGTCGATCCCGTAACTCGTATTGAAGGCCACCTGCGCATTGAGGCGGTGGTTGAGAACGGCGTCATCACCGACGCTTTCAGCGCAGGCACCATGGTGCGCGGCCTGGAGAAGATTCTCATCGGCCGCGATCCACGCGATGCCTGGGCCATAACCGAGCGCGTATGCGGCGTTTGCACCACGGTTCATGCGCTGACCAGCGTTCGCGCGGTGGAGAGCGCCCTGGGCATCTCGGTCCCGCCCACGGCTGAGCTGATCCGCAATATCATGATGACCACGCAGTATGTGCAGGACCACGTGATTCACTTCTATCATCTGCATGCGCTGGACTGGGTGGATATTGTCAACGCGCTGAAGGCCGACCCGAAGAAGGCCGCGGAGCTGGCGCAGTCCTTCTCCAAGTGGGACAAGAACACTGCTGCGTATTTTTCCAGCGTGCAGGACAAGATCAAGGCCTTTGCGGCCAGCGGATTGGGAATTTTTGCCAACGGCTATTGGGGCCATCCGGCCTACAAGCTGCCGCCGGAGGCGAACCTGATCGCTGTAGCGCACTATCTGGATGCGCTGGAGTGGCAGAAGGAGATCGTCAAGATCCACACGGTGTTTGGCGGCAAAAATCCGCATCCGAATTACCTTGTCGGCGGCGTCCCCTGCTCGATCGATGTGAATGAAGTGGCGGCCATCAACTCCGAGCGGCTCAACCTTGTTTCGAAACTGATCAGCCATGCGGATGAGTTCATCAACGAGGTCTACATTCCGGATCTGCTGACAGTGGCTTCGTTCTACAAGGACTGGGCGAATTACGGCGGCGGGTTGAGCAACTATCTCAGCTACGGCGAGTTTCCCACCAAAGGCTACGGACAGCCGGAGTCATTCAAGTATGCGCGCGGCGTGGTTCTGAATCGCGACCTGAGCACCGTGCATCCGGTCAACGCGCGCGATTCGCAGGAGATCAAGGAATACATTGCCTCCTCCTGGTACAGCTACGATGGCGGAGACAGTGTCGGGTTGCATCCCTGGGCCGGAGAAACGAACCTGAACTACACAGGCCCCAAGCCGCCCTTCGAAACACTGGCGGGTTACGAGAAATATTCGTTCCTGAAGACGCCGCGCTGGAAAGAACAGGCAATGGAGGTGGGTCCGCTGGCGCGGCTGGTGGTCAGCTATGCGGCTGGACGCACGGACGTGCAGGAACTGGTAAAGGACACTCTGGGCAAGCTCAACGTGCCGGTTGGGGCGCTCTTCTCCACGCTGGGCCGGACCGCGGCGCGCGGTTTGGATGCGGCGCTGGCAATGATCTGGCTCAAGGAGTACTTCGCCGAACTGATGGGGCGCGTGAAGATCAACGAAGTCTCCACGTTCAATGGCGAGTTCTGGGAACCGAAGAGCTGGCCCAAGGATGCGGAGGGGGTTGGCCTGACCGAAGCTCCTCGCGGCTCTCTGGCGCACTATATCAAGATTCACGATGGCGCTATTGCGAACTATCAGCTGGTTGTGCCCACCACCTGGAACGGTTCGCCGCGCGATGCCAAACAACAGCGCTCTTCGTTTGAGCAGGCGCTGATCGGCACGCCGGTGGCGAAGATCGACGAACCGGTCGAGATTCTGCGCACCATCCATTCCTTTGATCCGTGTCTAGCCTGCGCCGTGCACTTGTACGATCCGCAGGGCAAGCACCTTCACCAGGTTTCCTTCGAGTGAGGCCCATGAGCACTCCGAGTACAGTCGCAGGCAATGGTTTTTCCGACAACGCGATTCATCCAGTCGAGTACCGGCGGGTGTATGTTTGGGAACTGCCGGTGCGCGTGTATCACTGGATCAACGCGGTGGCCCTTGTGGTCCTTTGTGTCACTGGCTACCTCATCGGGGCTCCGCTGCGAGCTTTCTACGCGGCGGAGGCTTATCAGCAATATTGGTTTGGGTGGGTGCGGTTTCTGCACTTCCTGGCGGCGTTTGTTTATGTGTTTAACTTTGCCGCACGACTCTACTGGGGCTTCGTCGGCAACAAGTACTCGCACTGGAATGCGTTCTTCCCGCTGAAGAAGTCGCAACAGCAGGAGATCGTCGACGTCATCAAAGCCGACGTGCTTGAAACCAGGATGCACGGGCCCATCTCCACGGGGCACAACGCGCTGGCCGGCCTGATCTACTTCGGCACGTTTCTGGTATTTGTTTTCCAGACCATCACCGGCTTCGCTCTCTATTCCAGCATGAGCAACTCGTGGCTGCCACGGATGTTTACCTGGATTGTGCCGCTGATGGGCGGGGAATTCGCCGTGCGCTTTTGGCACCATCTTTTCCTGTGGTTCTTTGTCACATTTGTTATCGTTCACGTGTATCTTGCCTTCTATCACGACTACATCGAGGGGCGCGGTACGGTATCCTCGATCATTGGCGGATGGAAGTTCGATCGGGAGAAGAGTGGCAAGGCAGGGAACAGGAAATAGGGAACAGGGAATAGTAGATCAGGGGTTGGGATGCTTTCAGGATTCCAGGGCCGGCCTTGGTGACTAGTACCACGACCATATCAATCTGTAATCTCCCAGGTCCCAAAATCGGGACCTGGGGCACCCATTCTGTTTCGATCAGAAATACCAAATCATGCAGTCACGGTACTAGAGGTGTTGGTGGGTACAAACGAAACGACGCTGGTGCTGGGATTGGGCAACGTCCTTATGGGCGATGAAGGCATCGGCGTTTACGTGGTGCGCGAGTTGGAGAAGCACGCTCTGCCGGCTGGCGTGGAGTGTCTGGACGGCGGCACCGGCGGCTTTACGCTGCTGGATCCGCTGGAGAACGCCGACCGCATTATCCTGATCGATGCGGCGTCGGATGGCAACCCGATCGGCACCATCACTCGCACTACGCCGCGCTTCTCGCGCGATTACCCGCCTACGCTCACAGCTCACGATGTGGGCATGAAAGACCTGCTGGATATGTTTTATATACAGGGCGGCACGCACGAGATTGTCCTCTATGCGATCACCATCGATCCTCAGCAGCCAATCCGGATGAGTCTTTCGCCCGAAGGGGAGATTGTGGCTGCCGCCGCCGTGGAGCGCATTTTGGAGGAGTTACGGGCAGACGCCGGCGAGGCAGCGTAGCGTCCGGCTCAAAATTCCCATTTGCGTTTACCCGATCTTCCGGCTACCATAATTGCTATGGACGGTAGGACTTGTTGTCGCTTCTGTACGCTGCTGTGCGCGCACAGGTGACCTTGGTCTGAGAGTCCGGTCGTAAATCCAAGATTTCCCGATGCCCGCGATACAGCCTAGCTGCCGCGGGTTTTCTTTTCCCGCCGAAGATGCTCGACACAAAAAGGAAAAAATGACACAAGCTGCTGAAGTGAAAGAGACGAAGGCCCAGCGCGCTGAGCGCCTGAAGCGCGAGAAGAATCCGTGGGAGACATTCATCGAGGTGCGCGAGTTCGCGCGGGCAGGACGCTCGAGCGTTCTGCCCGATTGGGCGAACATGTATTTCAAGTGGTGGGGCATCTATACGCAGGGCGATGGCGTGGGCGCGGTCGGCGGCAAGGGCGGAGAGGGCGTGACCAGCGATTGGTTCATGATGCGCATCGGCATTCCCAACGGCATTGTATCGGCAAGCCAACTGCGGGCCATCGGTGGACTGACGCGCAAATATGCGCGCAACCTGGCCGACATTACGGTGCGGCAGAACATTCAGCTTCACTGGCTGACCATCGAAGATTTGCCGGAGATTGTGGATGCACTGGATGCCATCGGCATGTCGCCGAAGGGCGCGTGCGGCGACGTGGTGCGCAATGTGACCGGCTGTCCTCTGGCTGGGGTTGCTGCCGATGAGCTGACGGACGCATCGCCGATTGCGCTGGCGATTTCAGAAGAGCTCAAGGGAAATCCGGCGTTCTACAATTTGCCGCGCAAGTTCAAGATTTGCGCGACGGGTTGCCCTTCGTGGTGCAGCTATCCGGAGATCAACGACGTTGGGCTGACGGCGGTGAAGCATGAGGGCCAGGTGGGTTACTCGCTTCGCGTGGGCGGAGGGCTCTCCAACGAGCCTCATCTGGCCGTGCGCCTGGATGCATTTGTGCTTCCCGATCAGGCGGTGCGCGTGGCGACGGCAGTGGCGGAGATCTTCCGCGATCAACAGGGGCTGCGGGAAAGCCGCGACCGCGCGCGGCTCAAGTATCTGTTCATGAAAGAGGGCTGGACGGCGGAGAGGTTTTTGACGGAACTGCAGTCGCGGCTCGACTTCAAGCTGTTGCCGGGCGTGCCGGAGCAGGCGCCGGACGATGTTCTTCGCGACCATACCGGTATTCATCCGCAGCGGCAAACCGGGCTGAGTTATGTGGGCGCCTCGGTGCTGCGCGGCCGGCTGACAGGCGAGCAGTTGGAGCAGGCGGCGGAGTTGGCCGAGCGCTTCGGCAGCGGGGCGTTGCGGGCGACTGTTTCGCAGAATCTGATCTTTATCGACGTACCCAATAGCAAAACCGCGGAGCTGGCGCGGGAGCTGAATCAGATCGGTCTTCAGGTGGATGGCTCAAACTTCTGGCGCGGCGCTGTCGCCTGCACGGGTACCGAGTTTTGCAAGCTGGCCATCACGGAGACCAAGGGTTTTACGCGCTGGCTTGTGGACGAGCTTGAAGGGCGACTACCGCAGTTCGATCAGCAGCTCAAGCTGAATGTGACGGGCTGCCCCAATGGCTGCGGGCAACACTGGATTGCGGATATTGGGCTGGAAGGCAAGAAGATCAAGCACGACGGCAAGATGACGGATGCTTACTACTTCTGCCTCGGCGGTGCTGTGGGTCAACATGCAGCAGTCTCACGGCCGGTCGGTTATCGCAGCCCGGCGGCGCTGGTTCCCGAGGCGATCGAACGGCTGCTGCGGCACTATCTTGCGGGGCGGCGGCAGCAAGAGAATCTGCGCGCGTGGTTTGGCCGCCACACGAACGATGAACTGCGCGCACAGCTTGCCGGTGAGGTTCTGGCTCCGGTGGAACGCGATTTGCCGACGGGGCGCGTGCCGCACGGAGTGGCGGAATAACAGTGGACAGTGAACAGTGGACAGGGAACAGGGAACCATACTATGGGCTTGTTGCCGATTTTTCTGAAACTCGAGGGACGACGGTGCCTGCTGGTCGGAGCGGGGAATGTGGCGCTGGATAAGATCGCCGCGCTGCTCAAGACGGGGCTGCGGCTGCGGGTTGTTGCGCCGGAGGCGCGGGCGGAGATTCGCGATTTGGCTCGGGAAGACAAGATCGAGTGGATTCAGCGGGCGTTTGAGGCGTCCGATGTGGAGGGGAACTTCCTGGTCATTACGGCAACCGATTCGCATGAGGTGAACGGCGCGGTTTATCAGGAGGCTTTGGCGCGGGACATTCTTTGCAACAGTGTGGACGATATTCCCAACTGCGACTTTTTTTTTGGCTCGGTGGTGAGCCGCGGGGATTTGCAGATTGCGATTTCGACGGCTGGGGAGAGCCCGGCGTTTGCGCAGCGGCTGCGGTGGGAGATCGATGAGCAACTGCCGGAGGACCTGGGGCCATGGCTTGCNNTATCTTGTGGGGGCTGGGCCGGGCGATCCGGAACTGCTGACCGTGAAGGCTGTGCGGCTGATCGAGAGCGCGGATGTGATTCTGCACGACGACCTTGTGCCGCAGACGATACTCGACCTGGCGCCGGACTCGTCCGAGGTTGTGAATGTGGGCAAGCGGTGCGGCGCGAAGACGATTTCGCAGGACGAGATCAACGCGCTGACGATCGGCTATGCGCGCGAGAATCGCGGCGTGGTGCGGCTGAAGAGCGGCGATCCGCTGCTGTTTGGAAGGGCTGCGGAGGAGATTGAGGCGCTGACCGAGGCAGGCGTTGCTTTTGAAGTTGTTCCGGGAGTGTCGGCGGCGTTTGCGGCGGCGGCGGCCATCGGTTGCTCGTTGACGGATCGTGAATGGGCTTCGAATGTGATCTTCTCGACGGGGCATCATGCGCAGTCGCAGAATCGGGCGGCGCTGCCGGCACTGGAGGATGCGACGCGGGTGGTTTATATGCCGGGACGCGATCTTCGATTGCTGGCGGAGGAGTGGATGGCGGAGGGATTGCCGGCGGATTTGCCGTGCGCGGTGATTTCGCGGGCCGCGCAACCGGGGCAACGGGTGGTGCACGCGACACTGGGGGCGCTTGGGGAGATTGAGCCCGCGGCAGCGCCCAGCCTGCTGATTGCCGGTTGGGCGGTGCGGGAGCGAGAAGCTTGGAAGCGCTCGAATGTGGTTTTGCAAGCTGCCGCTGACTGAGGTATTGTCGCTTGAATGGATTTTGAAGGTCCGCATTTTGCGCCGTCCCTACAGGACTCCTGGCATTTGAGGGGCCGCTCACCCAGCGCTGAAGCGCTGGGCTAACATGCACTGCGCCTCCGGCGCGGGTCTTCATCTCGATAATCACTAAGGTACCAAGTTTGCACAGATCGAGGATTTTTCGCGACAGCCTTGATAGCTGGTAACCTGAAAGCATGAAATTTGGTGTTCTGGTATTTCCCGGCTCGAATTGCGACCACGATACATATCATGTGATTGCCGAAGTGGCTCGGCAACCGGTGACGTTTCTCTGGCATGACTCGGAGGATCTGCAAGGCGTGGATGCGGTGCTGGTTCCGGGCGGCTTTGCTTATGGCGATTACCTGCGGACGGGCGCGATTGCGCGGTTTTCGCCGGTGATGCAGTCGGTAAAGAGGTTTGCCGAGAGCGGGGGGCTGGTGCTGGGCATCTGCAACGGATTCCAGATTTTGACAGAAGCTGGATTGCTGCCGGGGGCGCTGATGCGCAATGCCGGGCTGAAGTACATTTGCAAACAGGTTCATCTGCGCACGGAGACCGCCGACAGTCCGTTCACCAACCGGTTGACCAAGGGCGAAGTTGTGCAGATGCCGATTGGGCACATGGAAGGCAATTACTTCTGCGAACAGGATGAACTGGATCGGCTGGAGGCCGAGGATCGGATTGCGTTTCGATACTGCACGGCTGAAGGCGAGACGACCGCGGAAGCCAATCCCAACGGGTCTTTGAGCAACATTGCCGGGATTCTCAACGCGGGAAGAAACGTGCTTGGCATGATGCCTCATCCCGACAGGTCGAGCGAGCTGCTGCTGGGGTCGGCGGACGGGTGGAAGGTTTTTGCCTCCATGGTGGGGGTTCTGGCGGCGCGATGATCCACTGCTGAGGGCCTGGAGACAGGGAAGAATGATCGACATTCATCATCACCTGATCTATGGGGTAGACGACGGGTCGCCGGACCTGGAGACCTCGCTGGCCATGGCGCATGAAGCCGCCAAGGACGGCATAAAGCACATCGTTTGCACTCCTCACGCGAACGATGAGTATCCCTATCGACAGGCGGTGATCGAGGAACGGCTCGCGGAGTTGCGCATGCAGCTCAGTGGCGTGATCGAAATGAGCCTGGGATGCGATTTTCATATGTCCGCGGAAAATATCTTTGCGGCGCTGGGCAGTCCGTATCTTTACTCGATCAACGGCCACGGATATTTGCTGATCGAGTTTCCCAACTCGCCAATGACGCCGCAGCTCAGCGATGCGATGCAACGGCTGCAATCGGCAGGCTACACGCTGATCGTGACCCACCCGGAGCGCTATCCGAGCGTGCAAAACGATCCCGAGGTGCTGGCGGAGTGGTTGCGGATGGGCTGCCTGGTTCAGGTGACGGCGAACTCGCTGTATGGGCGCTGCGGGAAGATGGCGGAAGACCTGGCAAACGAGATGCTGCAACGCAGTTGGATTCACTTTCTGGCTACGGACGCGCATCGGTTGACGTGGCGGCCTCCGCATTTGAAGAAGGCCTATGACTATGTGGCCGAAAAGGCGGGGGAAGAGACGGCGCGGCGGTTGTGCGTGACCAATCCCATGGCGGCTGTGAATGGGGACGAGTGGCCGGAACAACCTGACGCGCTGGGAATATGGGAGCACGTGCCGTTGAAGTTCAATGCCAGACGCTATACGGAGAGCGCCGGGGGCTCAGGCAAGACGGTTGTCAAGACAGGCGCGAGGAGATTCTGGGATCGGCTATTTGCGCGATGAGGAAGCCGGCAGGGATTGGAAGCAGGCCTTAGCCGAGGCCCAGGCCGCCGTCGACGGCGAGGATCTGGCCGGTGACGAAGCTGGGTCCGGTGGCGAAGAAGAGGACGGCCTGGGCTACGTCCTCCGCTGTTCCGTTGCGCTGCATGGGTGTGCGGGCGGCGAAACGGCGGGCGGCGTCGCTGGGACTCTTGTCTACATCAATCGGTTCAATCCATCCGGGCGGTTCAAATTCAATCCATCCGGGCGCTACGCAGTTGACGCTGACCGCGGGAGCGAATGCCTTGGCCATGGCCTGGGTGAGCATGTGCAAGGCTGCCTTGGAGGCGCAGTAGTGGGCATGTCCGGCCCAGGCGTGGATTCCACCCAGCGAACCAATGTTGACGATTCGGCCGTGGCTGGCGCGCAGATGGTGGATTGCTTCGCGGGCTACCAGAAACGGGCCGCGGGTGTTGGTTTCAAAGACAGTGTCCCATTGTTCGAGGCTGAGCTGTTCAAGGGCGGCGGAATCGAAGACAGCAGCGTTGTTGACGAGGAGGTCGAGCCTTCCGAATTGGGCGGCGACGGCGGCGACTGCCTGGCGCGCGGAGGGCTCAGAGCGGACATCGCATTCGACCGCCATGGCGCGGTATCCGAGAGCTTCAATCTCGCTAGCTGTGAGAGCTGCCTCTTGATGGGAGGTGCGGTAAGTGATGGCGACGTCGGCTCCCGCTTTGGCGAGAGCCAGGGCGATTGCGCGTCCGATGCGCTTGGCGCCCCCGGTGACCAGTGCCGATTTGCCGTAGAGAGGTTGGGTTGGCATAGCTGGCAGAATTCCGTCGGAAAAGGACCGGGCCGCGGGTCACGGCTTCAGGGATTGACTGCAGGGCCGCCGGGCGCGGAGTCTAATTTGGCTGCGGCTGACTTGGGCTGGGTGGGCTGTCCGGCTGGTTGGGTTTGGCGGGAGCGGCGTCCTTTGCGCCGGAATTCGCGTTGTCGTGTTCTTTGTAAATGGAGTACTGCTCGCCCGGCCGCTTCATGCGGATTTCCATGGTCAGAGAATCCTTGTCGACTTTGAAATCCTTCCCATAGGTCTGGAACCCTTTGGCAATCACTTGCAGACGCACGGTGTCACCGATGGGAATGACGTCGATGACAGCTTTGCCGTCCTCGCTGGTCTTCAGTTCCATGCCGCCGGTGTCTCGTTCTCCCTCGATGGGATGGAAGATGACGGCGGCGCTCTCAACGGGTTTGCCGTTGGAGGCGCGGAGAACGGTGACCTCGATGCGCGAGGAAGGCGGGGGAGCCTTGTATTTTCGGCCGCGTTGGGAGTCTTGCTGCTGGGCACCGACGTGAATGGAACTGACGGCCAGTGCAAAGCAGGCCACGAAGACGCCGAGACGAACGAGAGGGCGATAAAACATGAGAGACATTGTAAATGGTTTGACGGGAGGTGCGACAGGGAGTGATCGGGCGGCAGGTGCGATTTTCCCTGACCGGGGAGCAGGCAGGCATTATGAGTGGAATACGCTCATATTCGAACGAAAGAACTCTTGACAAGGCCGTATGGCTCCTCTATCTTTAGCAATTGGTAGGCTGGAGTGCTAGCATCTTGCTGGCTCAACTGCTTACCATGCGCTCAGCTAGGTTGTCTGAGCTGAATTGCGCGTTTTCAGAGCTTTTTTGTAGAAAACCACTCAAAACCCGTGGATCGGGCTCAACCCGATTCGCGCGTGAAGGAGAAGCGAAGCAATGGCATCAACTTCAGTAGCAACGACATTCATCCCGCTCCATGACCGCATTCTTGTACGCCGTCTGGAAGAGGGCGAAACTGTTCGCGGGGGGATCATTATCCCCGATAGCGCCAAGGAAAAGCCCCAGGAGGGCGAAGTGATTTCCGTGGGCAAGGGCAAGTCGAACGACGAAGGGAAGGTCTTTCCGCTGGATGTGAAGGCGGGCGACAAGATCCTGTTCGGCAAATACTCCGGCACCGAGATCAAGCTCGACGGTCAGGAGTTCCTGATCATGCGCGAGGAAGAAGTCCTCGGCATCGTAAAGAAGTAGCGAGCTAGTGGTCAGTGATCAGTGGACAGTGGTCAGAAAGACCAAACCAACTCCCGATCCTGACATCGAGGCTACGGCCAACGGATTCAAACTGTAACTACAACGACGCTGATCACTGTTCACTGAACACTGATCACTGTTTTAGGAGAGAAGAATGGCAAAGCAAATTCTGCACGGTGAGGAATCCCGTCAAGCGATTCTGCGCGGAGTGAATATCCTCGCGGACGCGGTGAAGGCGACGCTGGGGCCCAAGGGCCGGAACGTTGTGATCGAGAAGAAGTTTGGTTCGCCCACTATCACCAAGGACGGCGTGACGGTGGCCAAAGAGATCGAGCTGAAGGATCCGCTGGAGAACGTGGGAGCGCAACTGGTTCGCGAAGTTGCATCGAAGACCTCGGACGTTGCCGGCGACGGAACGACGACGGCGACCGTGCTGGCGCAATCGATCTTCCGCGAAGGCGTGAAGACGGTGGCAGCCGGTGCTAATCCGACGGCCCTGAAGCGCGGCATTGAGAAGGCCGTGGCAACGGTGATCGGAACGCGCGACAAGGACGGCAAGTGGACCGAAGGCGGCGCCCTTGGCAAGCTTTCAAAGCCGGTGAACGAGGGTTCGGTTGCCCAGGTGGGCGCGATCTCGGCGAACGGCGACCAGGAAATTGGCGACATTATTGCGCACGCGGTGAAGGTTGTGGGCAAGGATGGCGTGATCACCATCGAAGAGTCGAAGACCATGCACACGGGTCTGGAGACGGTAGACGGGATGCAGTTCGATCGCGGCTACCTGAGCCCTTACTTCGTGACCGACGCCGAGCGTCTGGAAGTGATTCTGGAAGAGCCCTACGTTTTGATCTACGAGAAGAAGATCAGCGCCATGAAGGATCTGCTTCCACTGCTGGAGCAGGTTGCTCGCGGCGGCAAGCCGTTGCTGATTATCGCCGAGGATGTTGAGGGCGAGGCTCTGGCAACGCTGGTGGTAAACAAGCTGCGCGGCACGCTGAATGTGGCGGCTGTGAAGGCTCCTGGCTTCGGCGATCGCCGCAAGGCCATCCTGGGCGACATTGCCGTGCTGACCGGCGGCAAGGCCATCACCGAGGACCTGGGCATCAAGCTGGAAGGCGTGAAGCTCGAGGACCTGGGCAAGGCGAAGCGCATCACGATCGACAAGGACAACACGACCATCGTGGACGGCGGCGGCAAGGCCTCTGAAATCGAAGGCCGGGTTAAGGAGATCCGGTCGCAGATCGAGAAGACCACCTCGGACTACGACAAGGAAAAGCTTCAGGAGCGGCTGGCCAAGCTGGTGGGCGGCGTTGCCATCATCAAGGTGGGCGCGGCAACCGAGACCGAGCTGAAGGAGAAGAAGGCGCGGGTGGAAGATGCACTCCACGCGACGCGGGCTGCTGTAGAGGAAGGCATCGTCCCCGGCGGCGGCGTGGCCCTGGTTCGCGCGATTCCCGCAGTCGACAAGCTGATAGCGACTCTCGAAGGCGACGAGAAGATTGGCGCGCAGATTGTTCGCCGGTCGCTCGAAGAGCCGTTGCGGCAGATCGTTGCCAATGCCGGCGAAGAGGGTGCGGTTGTGGTGGCCAAGGTGCTTGAGTCCAAGGAGCAGCACTTCGGTTACAACGCGCAGACCGGCGCGTTCGAAGACCTGGTGAAGGCCGGCGTCATCGATCCGACCAAGGTGACCCGCACGGCGCTGCAGAATGCGGCTTCGATTGCGGCTCTGCTGCTGACTACCGAAGCTTTGATTGTCGAGATTCCGGAGCAGAAGGCTGCCCCGGCAGGCGGCGGTCACGGCGGCGGCATGGACGGCATGTACTAGGACTAGCCGTCCAGGCGTACGCGCCTTCGGCGCAAAAGCAAAAGGCCCCTGGCTTCGGCTGGGGGCCTTTTCTTATGGTGCGATGGCCTGAATCGCTGAGTGGTCTGAGGCGACGCTAGTTGGAGGCGACGCTAGTTGGAAGTCGCGGCGAAGAGGGAGGCCTGAATGTCCGTGCCATTTGGGGCAACCGGGAAGCGCAGGGAACTCAGCCAACCAGCCGAAAGCCAACTGCGGGGGATCGAGAATTCGGACCAGCCACAGTCCAGGCAAACCTGAACATCGGGCGAAGGAGTCATGGGCGGGTGGCTCAAGGTGCGAGGACCGTTACGATAGAGACGAATCTCCGCCGGGATAATTCTAACCGAGACGGATTGGCATTTTGGGCAGATCACGCTTACACCTCGAAAACGGGAAAGTCAACGAAATTGACCTAGATTCCATCCAAAAGTAATGCTAGGTGGATTCCAATAGTAATAGGATTTGCACCAAGTTTTCAACAGGAATTACACAGGAGGACAAACTAATTCGGAGTTTATTCATATTGTCAATAATACGTTTGGCTATATGAAGTACGACTTTTGTCCGATTGGCGTGGGGTCTCTCCGTTTGAAAGAGCCTCACAGGCTGCGGAAAAACTCCCGGAATTGGATCAGAAACGCATGACGAACCGTAGCAGGGGCCAAAGCCCCACTCACTCTATTGACTTTACCGGCCCGGCTAAAGCCGTGCCCTTGTTACAAAGCGTGTCTTAAACGACCTTTTCCGCAGCCTATAAAGCCCGTGTTCATTTTACGGCATTTGCGGCACGATTAAAGTCAAGCCCTATTAAGAAACAGGGTGTCGAATGGACCTGGATTGAATGATTAGCGGGAAGGTGCGGCGAGGATTGTGGTCATAAATTCAGCAGGTTAGCGTCCGCTTTGCGGACATGGCGAGTTGGCGAGTTGGCGGCGGCATTGGCAGGCAGAAGTTTCATCCCTCGTGGGTCGGCGACGCCGGTGGGGGACTGTTACAAAAAAGCCACTGAGTTTTCTTGCGGAGAAGGAGTTTTTCCGCAGCCTGTGCAACCGCTAATGCCGATGAGTGAGGCGCCGCTTGCTGAACTCTGGTTGGCCGGCGGCGCCTCAGTCACGTTCAACGTACGGCGTCTTCAGCGGCCGCTTCCGACGCCCCACTGAATTCGCAGGCCCGCACGAAAGTTCATGGGCAGGCTGGGATAGCCGATGGGCGCGATGTGCTGCTGGCTAAGAAGGTTTTCGCCCTGTGCATAGATGCTCAGCCAGGTGAGCAACTGGTAGCTGCCGCCCAGATCGAGTTTGGCGAAGCCGTAATCGAGATTGCGGTTGGGGAGGACGAGCGAATTGCCTTGATTGATGTCTTCGTAACCTAGGAAGGTGGAGTCATCGCTGCGGCTGGCGAAGGCCGAGGTAAACACGCCGGTGATTTTCTTTCCCGCATAACTGGCGGTGAAGAAGCCGGTGTGCGGCGGACGCCGGAAGGGACGAGCGCCTGTTAACGGAGAGTAAATGCCCACCGGGATGCCGTTGAAGGTGGGCGCATATCCGCCAATCAAAGCCGCGTTATCGCTGGAGAAGGAGCGCTGGACTACCGAATCGAGGTAGGTGTATCCGCCACGAAGAAAGATGTTCTTGCCGATTCCGCTTTCTACGGTTGATTCGATGCCCTGTGCGCGGAAGGCAAGCGAATTGAGGTCCAGCGAATAGGCGCTTTCGCTTTGCAAAACAGACTCCAGGGCTTGTTGCTGCTGCGAGGTCAGATTGGGCAGCAATTCGGGTACGAGCCCAGCGCCAACGGATTCAATGGCACGACCGAACTCATTGTGAAAGTAGCAAGCGCGAAAGACGATGCGCTCGCCCCAGAAGGCTTGCTCGCCGCCGCCCTCCCATGTACGCGTGGTGGGAGCCTGGATGGGAGAGATGCCTAACTGTTGAATGGTCGCCTGGCCGCCGTTGAGCAGCAAGAATTTGTACAGCGAGCCGAATTCCTCAGTCAGGGCAGGCTCGCGAACACCTTGCGCAAAGCTGAAGTTCAACTTGGTCCCGCTAAAGATGCCGGGCCGCGGACGGAGAGCGAAGAAGCTTAGGCCGGCATTCGGCGAGAAATTGTTGCCGAATATCTGATAGTGCTGCACGCTTCCGCGCAGCGTATAAAAGAGCCGGTTCTTAAAGTCGCCATGCGCGCCGAAAACGTAGTCGTAATTGCTAACACTGAGCGACTCGTCGATGAAATAAACCGGCTCACGTTCGGCGGCGCGCTCGTTTGCATAGTGGAAAGCGGCCAGCAGCAACAGGTGGGGCGTCAGTTGGAGATCGCCCTGATAGTTGAATTGGTCTCGATTTGAGATGAGGTCCAGCCGGTTGGGGTAGACGCTCCCATTGGCCGCACTGTAGTTCAGCAGCGCCGGGCCGACGGCGCTAAAGCCATTTGCGCCCTGGATGAGGATCGGCAAACCATAGAAGTTGCCGCCGGTATAGGAATTTGGAGCGCCGTCGCAACTGCCCACCGGGATACAAATACCAGCTGGGTACCACTGCTGGGACTGCTCGCGCTTGCGGGTGAGGCCATACTGGAACCGATTGTGGAAGCCGGGCGTGGTCTGGTTATCGACGGTACCCCCACCATAGAGGTCCTGATCGCCTTCTTTGCGGTCGTCTGGAATTTGGTAGAAATCCCACTGGTTGGGGACCCCGGTTGCGTCTACGCCGTAGCGCAGGGTGGCGCGAATTTGCGTGCTGCCGCTGGGCTGCCAGCCGATATTGGCGGCCGAGGTCGCGAGGTGATACTCGTCCATGGGCAGGGAATTGGCGCTCTGCAGCCAACTGAAAGCGCCCAGGTAGTCGAGCTTGTTGTGGGCGCCTGCCACTTCAAGTTCTTCGCGGGAAGTGTGGAAGTTGCCAGCATCGCCCTGGAACATGATGGAGGGGAAGCTGGTGGTGCCGTGTGGGGTGGTGAGGCTGACGACTCCGCTGGCCGCATCGGCGCCAAACAGGCTCGAATTGGGTCCACGATAGATCTCCGCGCTTTCAACGGCGGTGGTTGACAAGGGGCCGAAGTCGAATCGCCCGCCCATGTCGCCTACGCTTATGCCGTCGAGGAGAACCTTGTTGGAGTCCGAGTCGCCGCCGCGGACAAAGAGTGAAGATTGCGCTCCGAGTTGGCCGTCCTGTGCGACGGCGGTTCCGGGCATCAGGCGCAGCGGGCCCGCCAGATCGGTGCGCAAGGCAAGGTCGAGCGGGCCAAGCACGCTGGTGGCGGCGCTGGTTTGCGATTGCGGCGTGGGGGTTCCGGTTGCGGTGACGACGATGGATTCGCGGACCCACTCGGGCTCGAGCACGAGCTTTCGCTCGATGCTGTCGAGCCGGCCGGCGTAGAAATCAGGCGTTTGCAGTTGACGAAAGCTTTTGGCCGAAACGACCAGGAAGAATCGGCCCTCGGCGCCGGTCAGGATCTGGAAGCTGCCGTCGGCAGTGGAGACGGCTGAGGCAACGACTTTGCCATTGCCGATGAGCACTACATTCGCGCCGGTAACTTTGGCCCCGGTGATATCGGTGACTGCGCCGCGGATGGAGGCAGCAAGGCACAGAGTGGATGCGAGTGAAATCAGGAAGGCCGCGAAAAGATGAGGCAAAGTGCGGCTTGAGAGAGTGCGCAAGACTGAGGAAACGAGCATAATAGGCTCCTTCGTCCCCCTCGGGACGTGAAAGCGGTTGAAGCCGCCAAGGACCGGTCTCCTGACTTGCGCCTATTTCAGCCACCTTCCCAAAGACGACGCTTGTGGTCGGTCTCCAGTGGTTTTCGGGGTCTAGCGCGATGTGCGCAAGAACCCTGGCTGAATTCCTGCCGTGATTTCATGACCGAAAAGGACGGTCACGAAGGGCAGGGGCGCTCACAGTTGCGGGGCAGTGGCGGAGTTTCACCGCCTTCCCGAGCATCCTGGCGTATCTTATTTTTTGTCAATCCCTTGCATAGAGCAAGTGAACTATGTTGCGGTTATGATACCAATTTTATACCAAGAAAACGGCACAAAAACCCGTGGAAGACAAAAACGTGTCTCTCATCTGGAAGTGCAAAACGCCGATGGGCTGAAAACGGTGCCCCGCCGCATTTGTCGCGAAGGGGAAAATCCGTCCGAAGTGGGCAGAGGTGAGGTCTCGCTGTAGGGCCAGGTCGATGTCAACGGTAGACCTCGCTCCCTTGAAACGAAGTTCCAAGGCGTAGCCGCCTTTCAGCGCCTAGGGTGCTGACTCTTCCCTGAAGAGTCTCGCCAGGAAACGATCAAACGACAATTGGCGTCGGAAGCGATTGATATCGATTTGATCAGTTTGCGATCGCTGTTTGAGACGTTCTTCGAGCGCCCTTCGGAATGCTCGGAGTTGTGATGAAGCTCCTAAATGGCTTGTTCGCAAACATATAGATAATGAGGTATCAAGGCTTACTCGAAGGCGGACCGGATTCATTTCTCTTGACCAGGACCAAAAACGGCTCAACATATTGTGAATCTAGCTTGATCATTGGAAGAAACAAGCATAAAGATCACTTTTAATTGATCGCAATTGTGAAGTGTAGTAGGCTGGATCAGTTAAGAATGACTCTTGACTCCTGAAGACCATCGGATCAGGAAAGCTAAATCATGGCTGAATTCCTTTACGGACACGTCTACTTTCATGATCGATTCGCCGGCCTGCTCCAGCAGGAACCGGGAGACCGCTGTTCGTTTACGTACGACGGCGGGTTCTTGCGAAAGCCTGAGGCCATTGCGGTCTCACTGCCGCCGCAGTCCGAGGCTCATGTCTATCCCGGCAGACTGCATCCGTTTTTTGACAATCTGCTAGCTGAGGGACGGCAGGCTCCAGTCCATGCTCGCTGGCTGGGTGTTCCGGTTGAAGATTGTTTCGCGCGGCTCCTGGCGTTTGGCGGGGACTGCATTGGGGCAGTCACGGTGCGCGATCCCAAGCCCCGCCTCGCGACGGGTGAGATGCCTGAAGCCGCCGAAGATATTGCTTCGATTGTCAGCCGCGCTTCTATCTCCGGAGTTCAAGCCAAGTTGCTTGCAGTTCAAACCGAAACCGGGTTCCGACCGGCACATGCTGGCGAGCTAAGTACACATATTGCCAAGCTGCCCAGCGGCAACCTTCGGGAGATTATCCAACTGGAACAGTTGTCCACTGAAGCCGCGCGCATTCTACTGCCAGATGATGAAGTCGCCGAGGTGCAGATTGCGGCGGTCAAGGGCATCGCCGAAGAATGCCTGTTAATCCGCCGTTTTGATCGTCCGAATGAAGGAGGGGCAATTCTAAAGCGGCACTTCGAGGAGTTTAACCAAATCCTGGGGCATATCAGTGAAGACAAGTACACAGGGAAGTACGCCGACATGGCGGATGTGCTGCGCCGGAATCCCCGCTGCTCGTTGCTTGATGTCGACCGGCTCTTTCGGCGAATTCTCGTCTCGATTTTGCTCGGGAGCAACGATGCGCATCTGAAGAATTTCGGCTTGCTCTATATTGGGGACCAGCTGTGCCTGTCTCCCTTTTACGACGTGCTGGCAGTCGCTCTCTATCCCGAATACAGCCGAACCGGCATGGCATTGCAGTTAGGGCCAGGGACGAATCCCACCAGCATGGCAGCCATTGGGCAACCGCATCTGACTGCGCTGGCCAATTCATTTGGAATGAAGAATGCGGCTCTGCGCGAGGCGACGCACGATCTAGGCAGACGGTTTGAGACAACCCTGGATGCCATTCGAGAGGCTCCGTATGGCTCCCCGAAGCTCAAGAAGCAGTTCGACGATTACATGAGGAAACGATGGAACGGAACCTTCAAACAGATAATCAGTTCGACTGGCCGGAGATCGTAGCATCTGCGAAGCGTCGACGCCAAGAGATGAAACTGACGCAACGCAGACTAGCTGCCGTTGCTGGCGTGAGTCTGCCAACCGTGGTCAAACTTGAGGCGGGGCAGGATATCCGTCTCTCCTCGGCGCTGGCCATTCTAAAGGTACTCGATATGATTCCCAGACCCGTCGAGGGAGTATTGAGAATTGTTGCTCCTAGTAACAGTACGACGGGCCCCTACCAGGTGATGTTCGGGCCATATGCTAGTCGAGGTGGCGCGCTTGAACCGCGCCTATTGGCCGACAGAGCTGCGTTGGACGAGTTTCTTGACCAGCTTCGCGTGGGCGTTGAAGAAAAGCAACGGGCCTTCACTGCGTTGGCGCGAGAGAATTCTGCTGACATTGTCAACCTGCAGCTTTCCCCCGTGGAACTGCGCCGCTATTGGCCGACACAGTTTACGACTGCACACTCTTAA
>PLOG01000193.1 GCA_003142935.1 Acidobacteriaceae bacterium | reverse complement strand
CGTCTCCGGATCGGCCGCCCTAGCCTGCATTATTCATGAACGCATGGCGAAGGCGTTTTGTGGTGGTACGAGATTGCCGAAAATGCTGATGGCGCCGTAATTTTGCCTTACAGAAGGCAGTTGCGATCCTGGTTGGCATTGAGCGGCGGCGCGGCCGCGATTTTGGCGCAGGGCTTTCTCGTGTTATCGTCTGCATTCGTCAAGAGCAGGTATTTTTTGGGCTGCCAGGACGTGCTACCCAGGCGAAGCTCCCAGTTCCGCCGCAATGTGCCGGAAGGTTGTCAGAAACGGGAACGACTGCGGCAAGTGTATGACCATGCGTCGCAGCGAGCAAACGACCCGCGCACCCAGTTTCAGCAAGCGTTCCCGCAACGTCCAGACTTGCGCTCTTGCGCAGTTGGTCCCCGCCGCTGCTAAGCGCAGTTCCTGCATCAGCACATAAGCTGCGGCGGTCAGCAGCACGCGGAACTGGTTGGCCCAGAAACGGCTGCAACTGGTGCGGTCGATCTCCAGGGCGTGCAATTCTTTGATCCGGTTCTCGATTTCGCCGCGCTGGCAGTAGACTTCCTCGTAGAGCCATTGCGGAGTCTGCTTCATATTCGTGATCACGAAACGCGGGTTATCCTTCGGCGCTTTATCTTCGGCGCGCACCACTTCGGCTTTGATAAGGACGCGGCGCTCTTGCTTCCAGGTGCCCGCCGCATAGCGGGCCTCGCCGTAAACGTGCTCCGTCTGATCGGTGAGCCCCGCCAGCAGGCGGGCAACCTGCATGGCCTCTTCCGCCTTGCGATTCAACACCGCATTGCTGGCCATCGCCACGACATATTCGACGCCGGGCTCGCCATCCAGAAACGTCAGCAGTTCGGGGTTGGCAAAGCCGCCGTCGAGACGAACGCGGATGCGCGCCTTGGGAAACGAGCCGCGAATCAAGGCTATCAAGCGGCGCAGTATCCCCACCGCGCCCGCCGCCGCCGTCACATTGCCGGGACGCAATACGGCAGCGCACAGATACTGATCGGCTTCGTCGTTGAAGCTGACAAAGCCCATCATCGGCAGGTAGCACGCGTTGTCGTAGTGGCTGTTGAAGAACGATAACTGCTGCGCCCCATGCGTAGGATCGTCGGTCGGATCCAGATCGATGGTGACCAGCCGTGCGCGATGGTGCAACCGTTGCGCATGACGTTCGATTACGCTCTCGGCCAGCGCCGCGCCCATGTTGTAAAGCTGGCGCGGACCAACCGCATTTTCAAAGCGCGACAGCGTCGGCTGCGAAGCCATATCGAGACCCGTGACCGGATCGCGGTCGAGCAGCATCTTGTGCATCGGATCGGCGGCCAAGCGAGCCGAGTCATTCGCGTCCGCATAGCCGCAGCCGATGGAAAATACGCGCTGCGCAAAAAGATCCGGCAACGAATGATCGACCTTGCCCGCCTGACGAGGATCGCGTAAGCAGCCAGACATGCCGGCGATCAACCCGTAGCGACGCTCGGCCGCCTTCAACAGCAAGGCGCCACCATCGGAACTGCCTTGACGCTGGTCGAATTCCATTACCACCGGCTTGGCAAAAAGCTCGGGAAACAACAAACGCTCTGCTGTGCTATCCTCGGTCAAGCGAAGGCCCTTTCTTGCTATCCAAACACTGTCTTATCAACATGTTTGTAGCAGATCGGGCCTTTCGTGTCTGTGATCTTCATGAATAATGCAGGCTAGGTCTGCGACCAGATGATTTCGTCCCTTGAGTTCAAGCTATCCCAGATTCTCTCTTTCGCGTCAAGCATTTTCGGCGGGGAAGGATTGGATTTTCAAGGCATGAAGGGTCTATCCCTCCGATGTATGTAGAGGCCGAGCGAGGATCTCCCCGCCCGGCCCTTGGTTCATCGTCAGGATGAGCCCATCCAGTTATCCCTCGGCATGGTTGCTTCCCAGCAGTGCCCGCTTCCGTTTCACTGGATGAAGCGATTGTAGCTCTTATGCGATCTGCATTTGCGGGAAGAGCTTGCTCCCGTCATAGGGAATTTGGCTTTTGAAAATGCCGTAAATGGCGTGCAGCAGCTTGCGTGCCACCGCGATCAAGGCCTGCAACTTGGCCTTGTGGCGACTCAGCAGAGTTTCATAGAACGCCTTCAAGTGCGGGTCCCAACGCACCGCAACCAGAGCCGGCATATAAAGCGCCCGCCGCAGATGCCGGTTGCCGGCCCGGCTGATGCGCGACGGCTTGTGCACCGAGGTTCCCGATTCCCGGTGCGCCGGATCCAGCCCGCTGTGCGCTACCCACTGGCGCACGCTCATCTCCGGCGACAACGCAGTGAGTTCCCCAAGCAACTCGAACGCGCTGATTTCGGCGATCCCCGGTATGCCGATCAACAACTCGAAGCGCTTCCGCATCGCCTCGTCGCGGCCAACCAGTTTCAGCGCCTCGCTGCGCAGCCGCGCGATACGCAGCTTGAGCGAAGCCATCGAGCGTTTCAAGTCGTTCACCACGCAACGGGGCGTCGAGGTTGAGCTTTCCGCGGCATGAAGGCGATTGTTCGCGCGCATGTGTTCCACCTTCAGCCCCTGGATATGACGGCTGATGGCGCGCAGTTCGAGTCCGCTCCGCCCAGGCGCGCACCACCGCGCAAAGGGCATCCGAGCGCTGTATTCAGCCAGCACCTGCGCATCGGCCGAGTCGGTCTTGGAGCGGCGCAGCGTCTGCGCAAAGCGGTGAATCAGCTTCGGATTCAGCACCGCCACTTCGATGCCATCGGCCCCGTCCAGCGCCAGCGCAAGGTCCAGCGAATAGACGCCGGTCGCCTCCAGCGATACGCGCGCCCGCGCTTTCAGCTTATGCAACCAGCGGATCAGGGCCTTGTGCCCGCTGGCCGAGTTGTCAAAAACACGCTCTTCAAATCGTTGATCTTCCTGTTGAACGGCTACAGCCAGACTCGCGGCACTCACATCAATGCCGCAAAATACCATCGCATGAATGGACTGGATCGGCTTGCTCATGGCGCTCCTTGAGGGTACGATTAATCTCGGCAACCGCCCCTGTCCGCGCTCACGGACTTACTCTACGCGCCGACCTTGAACATGCAGGCTCAACGGCCTCCGATTCTCCACGGCGTAAAAGAGAGGGGCGGGGGCCATTCTGGGATACAGGCTCAACTCGCACTGGCCTTAGGTCTGAACGGCCTCTCCGCCGAAACGTAACCTATCGTTACGCCTCAGTTCGCAAGATACAAGGTCCCAAAATCGAGACCTGGG